>DASSPH010000055.1 GCA_035699745.1 Vicinamibacterales bacterium | reverse complement strand
GCGATCGGGTGATCGGGTGATCGGGCGATCAGCGAACGGCCGCTTCCTTGCGCGGGAACTTCGACGCGACGTACTCGTCGACGAGCTCGCGGAAGGCGCGATCGAGTTCCTCGTAGGTGCCGCGGAGCGTTGCGGTGTGATGACCGTCGATGAACACGGGGCAGCTCGGTTCCTCGCCCGTACCCGGCAGGCTGATGCCGATGTTGGCGGCCTTCGACTCGCCGGGCCCGTTGACGACGCAGCCCATCACGGCGAGGGTCATGGTTTCGACCCCTTCGTACCGGGTCTTCCACTCGGGCATGCGCTCCCGGATGTAGCCCTGCGTCCGCTCGGCGAGCTCCTGGAACGTCGTGCTCGTCGTCCGTCCGCAGCCGGGGCAGGCGGTCACGCTCGGCGAGAACGAGCGCAGCCCGAGCGCCTGGAGGAGCTCGCACGCCGCGTAGACTTCTTCGCGGCGGTCGCCGCCCGGGCGCGGCGTGAGAGACACGCGGATCGTGTCCCCGATTCCTTCGTTCAGCAGGATCCCCATTGCCGACGCCGACCAGACCAGCCCCTTCGCGCCCATGCCCGCCTCGGTGAGCCCGAGGTGCAGCGGCTGATCGGTGCGGCGCGCCAGCGCGCGATAGACCTCGATCAGGTGCCGCGGCCGCGACGTCTTGCACGAGATGATGATCTGATCGCGGCGCAGACCCGATTCGAGCGCCAGCTCGGTCGACTGCACGGCCGAGAGCACCATGCACTCGTTGATGATTTCGTCTGACGTCCTGCCCAGGCCGCGGTCGGTGTTCTCCTGCATCCTGGAGACGACCAGCTCCTGATTCAGCGAGCCGCCGTTGACCCCGATGCGCACCGGCTTGTTGCGGTCCCGGGCCACACCGCAGATCGTCACGAACTGCTCGTCGCGCCGACGGCCGGTGCCGACATTTCCCGGGTTGATGCGGTATTTGTCGAGGGCGTCCGCGCAGGCGGGAAATCGCGTCAGCAGCAGGTGGCCGTTGTAGTGAAAATCCCCGATCAGCGGGGCGGTCACCCCGGCGTCGAGCATCCGCTGCTTGATTTCCGGCACGGCCGCTGCGGCTTCGGGCACGTTCACGGTGACCCGGACCATCTCCGATCCGGCCTCGACCAGCTCGATGCACTGGCGCGCGGTGGCCGCCGCATCGGCCGTGTCGGTCATCGTCATCGACTGCACGACGACGGGCGCGCCGCCGCCCACCTGGACGCGGCCGACTTTCACCCCGACCGTCCTGTGCAGTTTCAACGTCTCCATGTACTGGTAATGAGACGATCATACCACCCGGCTCCAGCCCATCTATTGGGGTTTGGGCCGGTTTCGCGCGGCGCTACATTTGCAGTGCAGGCGCCAAAGAAGGAGCTTGAGACAGATGAAGGTGATGAAGATTCTCCGGCCGGTGCTGGTCGTGGCGGCACTGGCCCTCGCCGTGCCTGCCACGGCGCAGACCGTGACCAGCTCGGACATCCAGCGGTTGCAGGACCAGGTCTACGACGCGAGCAACGAAGTGTCGCGGCTGCGCGGCCGCGATCAGCAGCTCGCGGATCGGCTGCAGAACCAGCTCGACGACGTGCGCGACGAGGTGGTGTATCTGCGGGTCAAGCTGCGGAAGGAAGGAAACATCAGCCGCAGCGAGTTCAACGAGGTGCGGACGCGCGTGGACAGCATCCGCGCGGAGGCCCGCGGCGAAGCGGCCCGGCAGGGAACCGGCTCGTTCGGCGCCGGCAGCACCGGCTACGGTTCCAGCAGCACAGGCGGCTACGGCTCCGGGTCGGGAACTGGCAGCGGCATCGGCGACACGCGGCCCACGCAGTCGCCCCGCCGCAACGAAGTTCCGGCCGGCCAGGAAGTGGACGTCCGGCTCGAGCGCGAGCTGAGCTCCGAGACGGCGCAGGTCGAGGACCGCTTCACGGCGACCACGATGGTCGACCTCTACCAGGGCAATGACGTGCTGATTCCCGCCGGCTCGACGATGCGGGGCGTGGTCAGCTCGGTGAACAAGGCGACGCGCACCGATCGCAAGGGCTCGCTGACCGTGGCGTTCGACCAGGTGACCATCCGCGGCCGCAACTATCCGATCCGCGCCACCGTGACGCAGGCGCTCGAGAGCGAAGGCATCAAGGGGGAGGCGGCGAAGATTGGCGCCGGCGCCGGCGTGGGCGCGATCATCGGCGGCATCCTCGGCGGCGCCAAGGGTGCGCTGCTCGGCGTGCTGATCGGCGGCGGCGGCACGATTGCGGCGACGGAAGGGACCAATGTGAAGCTCCCGGCCGGCACCGTGCTCCGCGTCCGCTTCGATCAACCACTGACGGTGCGCTGAGATCTGGAAATGTGGGAATTTGGGAATCTGGAAATCTAGATTTCCAGATTTCCCAATTTTCACATTTCCAAATTCCTGAGGGCGGCGTGAGCCGCCCTGACGGTCTTCTCCACGTCCCGCTCGGTGTGAGCGGCTGAGAGGAACCACGCCTCGTATTGCGACGGCGGCGGGTAGATGCCTCGCGCCAGCATCTGTCTGAAGAAGCTGCCGTACCGCTGGGCGTCCGCGCGCATCGCGGATTCGAAATCGCGCACCGGCGCGTCGGTGAAGAACGGCGTCACCAGCGAGCCGAACGCGTTGACCTGCAGCGCGACCCCCGCGCTGCGGGCGGCGTCGGCCAGACCGGCGGCGAGCTGAGATCCGAGGCGCGCCAGATGCCGGTACAGCTTCGGTGACAACTCCGCGAGCGACCACAATCCCGCCGTCATGGCCAGGGGATTTCCCGACAGCGTGCCGGCCTGATAAACCGGCCCGGCCGGCGCGACGAGCTGCATGAGGTCCGCGCGGCCGCCGTAGGCGCCGACCGGCAGTCCTCCGCCGATGATCTTGCCAAGGCACGTCAGATCCGGCCGGACGCCGAACAGCTGCTGTGCGCCGCCCGGGCCGGCGCGGAACCCCGAGATCACTTCGTCGAAGATCAGCACGATGCCGCGGCGCGTGCAGAGATCGCGCAGCCCGGCGAGAAAGCCTTCGCGCGGCGGAACGACGCCGATGTTGCCGGCGATCGGTTCGACGACGACCGCCGCGACCTGCCCGGCGTGCTGGTCGAGGACGCGTTCGACCGAGCCGAGGTCGTTGTAGCGCGCGAGCAGCGTATCGGCGGCGGCGGCCGCCGGGACGCCGGGACTCGTGGGCACGCCGAGCGTCAACGCGCCCGATCCGGCCTGCACGAGGAACGCATCCGCGTGCCCGTGATAACAGCCTTCGAACTTGACGATGCGATCGCGCCTGGTCGCGGCGCGTGCGACGCGAACGGCGCTCATCGCCGCTTCGGTCCCCGAGCTGACGAAGCGGACGCGCTCCATCGACGGCATCAGCATCGCCACGCGCCGGGCCAGCCGGGTCTCGAGGTCGGTCGGCGCACCGAAGCTGGTGCCGCGCGCCGCGGCAGCGCCGAGCGCCTTCAGCAATCCCTTCGGCGCGTGGCCGTGGATGAGCGGCCCCCACGACATCACGTAGTCGATGTACGTGTTGCCGTCGGCGTCCTCGATGCGGGATCCCTTGCCGCGCGTGATGAAGAGAGGATTCCCGCCAACCGCCTTGAAGGCGCGCACCGGACTGTCGACGCCCCCCGGCAGTACGCGCGACGCGGCGGCGAAGAGGCGCTCGGACTGTTTGTATCGACCCCTGGGCATCTTCGCAGCCTAGCACCGTTTCACATCGGCAGCCTCAGCACCGCGCGGCAGCCGCGCGCGCCGGCGCGGTTCTCCAGACCCAGCGACCCGCCGTGCGCCTCGGCGATCTGCCGGCTCAAGGCCAGGCCGATGCCGGAGCCCTGCGGCTTGGTCGTGAAGAACGGCACGAACAGATTCGACGTATCGGGCAGGCCGGGACCTTCGTCCTCGACCGTGACCTGCAGGTCGCCGTCGACCCGCGTCCAGTCGATCCACACCTTGCCGCCGGTCTCGAGCGTCGCATCCACGGCGTTGCGGACGATGTTGATCAGCAACTGCTCGAGCTGATCGGGGTCCGCCTCCACCTGGACGTCGCTGGTGGCGCGCACCTCGATCGGCAGGCGGTTCTCCAGCTCGGCGATCCGGCGCGCGAGCGGCAGTATCCGGATCGGCCGTTCCTGCGGCTTGGGCAGCTTCGCCAGCTGCGCGTACTGGCGGAGGAACCGGCCGAGCGCGCCCGAACGCGTCTCGATCAGGTTCAGCCCGTCCTGGATCTCGGCGGCGCGCGGCACGTCGGGGATGCGCGAGATCATCCGCCTGATGCTGTGCGCGATCGACTTGATCGGCGTGAGCGAGTTGTTGATCTCGTGCGACAGCACGCGGACGATCCGCTGCCAGGCGAGCTGCTGCTCCTCGCGCAGCGCCCGGCTCAGGTCGGCGAAGACCAGCAGCTGGTGCGGCTTGCCGTCGCGGTAGAACGTCGAGCGCCGCAGCTCCAGCCGGGTGCCGGCGCCGAACACTCCTTCGACGAGCCGTGGGGTCTCGCCGGCGAGATAGGTGTGCAGCCGCAGCCCCCCCGCATCATGGCCAAGCATCTCGGGCCCGCGCCGGTTCAGCAGCCGTTCCGCCGCAGGGTTGGCGAGGACCAGATTCTCGTCCATGTCGAAGGCGAACACCGCGACGTCGATCGCCCCCATCACGCTCGTCAGCAGGGCCGTGGATTCCACCGCCTCGGACCGCTGCCGCTGCAGCGTGTTGCCGAGCGAATTGATCTCCTTCATCACCAGATCCGCGGCGCTGCCCGGCTTCGCGCCGGTGCCGCGGATCGAGTAGTCCCCTTCGTGGAGCGCGCCGAGCAGGTTGGCGGCGAGATACAACGTGCGCGTCACCATCTGGAACGCCGCGGTCGCGCAGCCGATCCACACGAGGAGGATCACCGCGGCAAGCGTCGAGCGCACCTCGAAGCTGTAGTTCTGTCCCCAGATGATCCACGTCAGCGCGAGCGCCGCGGGAAGGCCGCCGAGCAGGCAGAGCCCGAACACCGCCTGCTCCAGGCTCCAATGAACTCTCGCCGATCGGCTATTCGCGGACGCCATACTGCTGCAGCCGGCGATAGAGAGCGCTGCGGCTCATCCCGAGCTGTTCAGCCGCGAGCCGGACGTCGCCGCTGTGCCGCGCCAGGACCTTCTCGATGAACACACGCTCGGCCTCCTCGAGCGACAGATCGTCGATCGCCGCCGTCTCGGCTCCCGCGCGCGTGCGCAGGCTCAGATGCCGCGCGGCAATCGTCGCCGCCGCCGGATCCGCCATCAGCACCGCGCGCTCGATGCTGTGCGCCAGCTCGCGCACGTTGCCGGGCCAGTCGTGCGCGTCGAGCAGGGCCGCCGCGTCGCTGTCGAATCCCGCCAGCGGTCTGCGGTAGCGGGCCGCGTAGATGCCGAGGAAGTGCGCCGCCAGCGCGCGGATGTCCGGCCGCCGCTCGCGCAACGGCGGCAGGTGGATGACGACGGTGTTGAGGCGGTAGAGCAGGTCCTCGCGGAAGCGGCCGGCAGCGATCTCGGCATGCAGGTCCGCGTTGGTCGCCGAAATCACCCGCACGTTGACGTAGCGAACGCGCGACGATCCGACGCGCGCCATCTCGCCGGTCTGCAGCACGCGCAGCAGCTTGGCCTGCAGCCGCATCGGCATGTTGGCAATCTCGTCCAGGAACAGCGTCCCCTCGTCGGCCATCTCGAAGCAGCCGATGCGATCGACGCGGGCGTCGGTGAACGCCCCCTTGACGTGGCCGAACAGTTCGCTCTCGGCAATCCCTTCCGCCAGCCCGCCGGCATTCATCATCACCAGCGGCTTGCCGCGGCGATCGCTGTGGGCGTGCACCCAGGCGGCGACGACCTCCTTGCCGGTGCCGTGCTCGCCGGTGATGAGGACGCTGGCGTCCGACGGCGCGATCCGCTCGATGGTGTGGCGGATCTCGGCGATCGCCGGGACGTCGCCGATGAACGGCGGCGTGGCGCCGCGCTGGAGCCGCGCGTTGGCTTCCTGCAGGCGCTGGTTGCGCCGCACCGCCCGCCGCAGCTCGATCTGCGTCCGCACCGCGACCAGCAGCCGCTCGTCGTCCCACGGCTTCTCGATGTAGTCGCGCGCGCCGCGGCGCATCGCCTCGACGGCGCCCGCCACGCTGCTCCATGCGGTCATCACCAGCACCGGCAGCGTCGGGTCGAGCGCGCGGATGCGCTGGATCAGGTCGAACCCCTCCTGTCCTGAGGTCGTATCGCGCGTGTAGTTGAGATCGAGGATCGCGAGGTCGAAGTCGGCCGCCTCGAGGCGGTCCAGCGCCTCGGCGGGCGAGCGCGCCGCGCTGACCTCGTAGCCTTCGTCCGCCAGCAGCAGCCGCAGCGCGTCGATCACGTCCTGTTGATCGTCGGCGATCAGGAGCCTTACGGGGGTAGTGTCGGGCATCTGTCCGGTAGTTCGGGTTCTACGGGTTCTACGGGTTCTTCGGGTTCTACGGGTTCTTCGGGTTCAGGTTCTCCGGTTCTCTGGTTCTCGGTTCGGGTTCTCGGGTTCTCGGGTTCTCCGGTTCTCCGGTTCTCGAGTTCGACGAGTACTGTGGTTCCATAGGTTGCCGCGCTGAGGGCTCCGGCGTCCAGAACCCGGAGAACCCGAGAACCCGAGAACCCGAGAACCCGAGAACCCGGAGAACCTGAACCCGGAGAACCTGGAGAACCCGAGGAACCCGAAGAACCCCGAACCAGCCGAGCGCCGGCAAGGCCCGAAACCCAGTCGCGAGATCTGGACTGGCCGTCCCACCGGTGCGACCCGGTGGTGCGGCGCCGAACGAAAATGTCGTCGTTTCCGCCGCGGCCGCATGGTACGTCCCTTGTTCCTGCAAGCTGCCGCGCATGTACAGCAGCATGACCGCCATCCGTCCCCACGCCGCGACCCGCGTGCTGGTCGCCGACGATCAGCCCGACGTCCTCGAGGCGCTGCGCTGGCTGCTCACCGGCGAGGGCTACGAGCCGGAGTTCGTCAGCTCCACCGAGGCCGTGCTCGAACGGCTCCGCGAGCGGTCGTTCGACCTGCTGCTGATGGACCTGAACTATAGCCGCGATACCACCTCGGGGCGCGAGGGACTCGAGCTGATCCCGCAGGTACGGGCCCACGATCCGTCGCTGCCGATCGTCGTCATGACCGGCTGGGGCAGCGTCGACACCGCCGTGGAAGCGATGCGCCTCGGCGCCAGGAGCTTCGTGCAGAAGCCGTGGGAAGACGTCACGCTGCTCGAGATCGTGCAGCGCGAGATCGAGGACGCGCAGGCGGGCAAGCGGCGCGACGCGAAGCAGCAGCGCGAGTTCGAGGACGCGCGGCTGATCCAGCGCGGCCTGCTGCCCGCCGCCATGCCGCACGCCGCCGGCGTGCAGCTCGCCTCGTCCTGGCAGCCGGCCAACGGCGTCGGCGGCGACTGCTTCGACGCGCTGACGTTCGCCAACGGCGGCGTCGGGCTCAGCATCGCGGACGTGGCCGGCAAAGGGGTCCCGGCCGCGCTGCTCATGTCCAACCTGCAGGCCGCCGTCCGCGCGTTCGCCCAGGAAGCGGCGCCGCCTGGCTCGGTGTGCACGAGCGTCAACCGTCTGCTGTGCCGCAACATGGCGAGCGGACGGTTCGTCACGTTCTGTTACGTCCGCATCGATACCGCGGCCCGGCGCCTCACCTACGCCAACGCCGGCCACAATCCCCCGCTGCTGGTGCGCGGCAGCGGCGTCGTCGATCTGCTCGCCCCGAGCGGCACCGTCCTCGGCGTCTTCGCCGAGAGCGCCTACGAGCAGGGAGATTTCACCATCGCTCCAGGCGACCGCCTGATTCTCTACACGGACGGGATCACCGAGGGGCGCAACGACGCGGGTGAGGAGTTCGGCGAAGAGCGTCTCGTCGATGCCGCGTCCCGCCACCGGTCGCTTCCCGCCGAGGAGATGCTCGCCGGGATCCTGCGCGACGTCGAGGCGTTCAACGGCGGCAACTACGAAGACGACGCGACGCTGATCGTGGCGGCGCTGTGATGCTGCGCGCGCGTCAGCTCACAGCGTCCGCGCCGCCTCGCGGGCGTAGTAGGTGATGATGATCTCCGCCCCGGCGCGGCGGATCGAGGTCAGCGTCTCCAGCATCGCGCGCGGCTCGTCGATCCAGCCGTTCCGCGCCGCCGCCTTGAGCATCGCGTATTCGCCGCTGACGTGATACGCCGCGACGGGCACGCCGAACTCCTGCTTCACGCGAGCGATCACGTCGAGGTACGCCACCGCCGGCTTCACCAGGACGATGTCGGCCCCTTCCTCGAGATCGAGCGCGACCTCCCGGAGCGCCTCTTCGACGTTGGCGGGATCCATCTGGTGCGATCGCCGATCGCCGAAGGCCGGCGCCGAGCCCGCCGCCTCGCGGAAGGGGCCGTAGAAGGCGGAGCAGTACTTCGCCGCATACGACATGATCGCGACCGACGAATAGCCGCCGGCGTCGAGCACCTGGCGGATGCGGCCGACGCGGCCGTCCATCATGTCCGAGGGGGCGACGATGTCCGCGCCGGCTGCCGCGTGCGACAGCGCGGCGCGCGCCAGCTCGTCGACGGTGGCGTCGTTGAGAATCTCTTCGCCGTCGAGAATCCCGCAGTGTCCGTGCGAGGTGTACTCGCAGAGACAGACATCGGTCACCACCAGCAGACCCGGCACGTCCTTCTTCAGTGCGCGGACGGCGGACTGGACCGGGCCCTCCGGATCCGCCGCCCCCGAGCCGGAGGCGTCCTTCGATTCGGGCAGGCCGAAGAGCAGTACGCCCGGAACGCCGTCAGCCTTCGCCGCGGCGGCCTCCTTGACGATTTCATCGACCGACATCTGGTACACGCCGGGCATCGACTGCACTGCCGTGCGCCGCCCCTCGCCCGTCGTCGCAAACAGGGGGTAGAGGAAGTTGTCGGGGCTGAGGCGCGTCTCGCGAATCAGCGATCGGAGCGCCGCGGTGCGCCGCAGGCGGCGCGGGCGGTGACGCAGGTCCATAGCGGCAGTGTCCTTACTCGGTACGCGCCGGCTGCGCGCTGAAGTGCTCGACGAGCGCGCCGACCATGTCGGCGATCGTGTAGCGATCGGGCATCACGGTCGTCGTGATGCCGAGCTGCTGCGCCGCTTCCGCCGTCACCGGTCCGATCGATGCCACGACGGTGGTCCGCAGCAGGTCCGCGGCCTGCTCCTCGCCGAAGATCCGGGCGAAATTCTTCACCGTGCTCGCGCTGGTGAACGTGACCGCGTCGATCTGCCGATCCAGGAGCATGCGATAGATGTCGTGATCGGCGTCGCGATCGCCGGCGGCGAGCAGCGTGCGGTAGGCGACGACCTCGCTGACTTCGGCCCCCGCCTCGCGCAGCTGATCGGCCAGCACTTCGCGGGCGATGTCGGCGCGCGGCAGCAGGAAGCGCAAGCCCTTGAGCGGACCGCTGCCGCGCAGCGCGTCGATCACCGCTTCCGATCGCGCCTCCGCCGGGGTGAGATCCACGCGCAGGCCGTATCCGGCGAGGCGCTCGGCCGTGGACGGCCCGATCGCGCACAAGCGGACGCCCTTCAGGTCGCGAATGTCGCCCGACGCGAGCAGCCGCTGCATGAACGAGTCGACCGCGTTCGCACTGGTGAACACGATCCACGCGTACTCGCCGGCCTCGCGGCACGCGCGATCGAGCGCCTCGACGTCCTCGGGCGCCGCGATGCGGATGGTCGGCGCCTGAATCGCTTCGGCGCCGCACCCCTCGAGCATCTCGACCAGCTCGCCCGCCTGCTCGCGCGACCGCGTGACGACGATGCGCTTGCCCGAGAGCGGACGTGCGTCGAACCACCGCAGGTGCTCGCGCAGCCCGACCACCTTGCCGATGACCAGCATGGCGGGCTCGGAGGCGCGGGCGCGTCCGCCGATCGTGCCGAGCGGTGCGACGATCGTTTCCTGCGCCGCCAGGCTGCCGCTGTAGATCAGCGCCGCCGACTCGTCCGGCGAGCGGCCGTTGGCGAGGAGGGCGTTGACGATCGCCGCCACCTGCTTCGCTCCCGCATGGCAGACCAGCGTGCCGTCGATGCCGGCCAGCCGCTCCCAGTCCACCTGCGGCGCTTCGTCGGTCTCGGCTTCGTGGCCGCGCACCAGTGTCACCGTGTCGCCGGCGCCGGGGTAGGTGATCGGAATGCCGGCGTACGCCGGAACGCCGATCGTCGCCGGGATGCCGGGCACGACCTCGAACGGGATCCCCTGCTCGTGCAGGAACAGCGCTTCCTTGCCGCCGCTGTCGAACACGAACGGATCGCCCCACTTGAGGCGGACGACGGACTTGCCTTCGCGCGCCTTCTCGACCAGCAGCAGGGAGATCGCGTCCTGGTCCATCGGCCGGGGCGCCGCCGGGCCCACGTCGATCTTCTCCGCCTCGGCGCGGGCCGACCGGAGCAGCCGCGGGTGCACCTGATGGTCGTAGACGACCACGTCGGCCGTCTCGAGCCGGCGCAGGCCCCGGACGCTGATCAGGCCCGGGTCGCCGGGCCCCGCACCGACGATGAAGACGCTGGGGCTCTTCTCCATGCGCTTCTATCGTAATGAATTCAGGATGTCGATGGCGCCCGCCTCTGCGAGCTCGGCGGCAAGCCGTCGTCCGAGCGCCGCCGGCTCCGCGGCCGCCCCGCGGATGCTGCGCCGCGCCTGGCGCGTCCCGTCCGGGGTGGTGACGATCCCGTGCATCGACAGGCCGGCCCCCTCGTGGATCGCGATCGCGCCGAGGGGAAGCTGGCAGCCGCCGCCCAGCGCCTCGACCACGGCGCGCTCCGCGTCGAACGCGGCCGCGGCCTGCCGGTCGCCGATCGTGCCCCACACCGCGTCCCGTGCGTCATCGGCACGTGTTTCGATGGCAATGATCCCCTGGCCGGGAGCAGGGATGCACTCGTCCGCGGGAATCGCTTCGGTGATTCGCGCGGCGTAGCCGAGCCGCGTCAGGCCCGCGACGGCGAGCACCAGCGCGTCGAATTCGCCCGCGTCGAGCTTGCGCAGCCGCGTGTCGACGTTGCCGCGGACCGGCAGGAAGCAAGCCCTCGACATCCGCGCCGACAGCTGCGCCGCGCGGCGCACGCTGCCGGTGCCGATGGTGCGCGCCGAGCGCAGCGCCTGCCCCTGCCGCGCGACCAGCGCGTCCCGGGGGTCCTCCCGCGGCAGCACCGCCGCGACCGCCAGCCCGGAGGGAATCGCGACGGACATGTCCTTGGCGCTGTGCACCGCGAGATCGATCGTGCCCGCGAGCAGCGCGTCCTCGATTTCCTTGACGAACAGCCCCTTCCCGCCGGCTTCGGAGAGTGGACGATCCTGGATGCGATCCCCCGTGGTTCGAATCGTGATCAGCTCGGTCGCGTATCCGCGGGCCGCGAGCAGCGCCGCGACGGCGTTGGCCTGCCAGAGCGCCAGCGCGCTGCCGCGAGTCCCGATGCGGAGCGTGGTTCTCACTCGTCGTTGCTCTTCGTGGACTCGAGCGCGAAGAGGCGGTGAACGGCGTCGGTATAGGTCACCGCGAGATTCTCGTCGCGGGTCGACTTCAACTGTTCGGTCGGCGTGAGCAGCAGCTTCTCCACGAGGAGATGCGTCACCTCGTCGACGCGCGCCCGCGCCTCCGGGCTGAGCGCCGCCAGCTTCGACTCGAGCCGCTTCAGCTCCGCCTGGCGGATGGCGTCGAACCGCTCGCGCAGCGCGATCACGGTGGGCAGCACCTCGCGCGACTGCATCCAGGCGCGGAAGCGGTCGACCTCCTCGCGCACGATCGCCTCGGCGCGCTCGATCTCGGTGGCGCGCCGCGACAGGTTCTCCTGCACGATCGTCCGAAGGTCGTCGATGTCGTAGAGGAACACCTGATCCAGCTTCGCCACCGCGGGTTCGACGTCGCGCGGCACCGCGATGTCGATGATGAAGAGGGGCCGGCCGCGGCGGGGCCGCATCGCCTCCTCGACGCGCGTCCGGGTCAGCACCGCCTCCGTCGCGCCCGTCGCGGTGACGACGATGTCGGCGGCGCTGAGCGCGTCGGTGACGCGGTCCCACGCCACGGCGCGTCCGCCGAGCTGGCGGGCCAGCGACTCGGCGCTCTCCAGCGTGCGGCTGGCGACGGTGAGCTGCTTCACGCGCTGCGCCTGCAGGTGCACGCCGGTCAGCTTCGCCATCTCGCCGGCGCCGAGAACCAGGACGCTCAACCCCTTCAGCTCGCCGAAGATCTTCTTCGCCAGCGCGATCGCGGCGTAGCTCACCGATACCGCGCCCTCGCCGAGCCGGGTTTCGCTGCGCACCCGCTTGCCGACCGTGAACGCGGACGTGAAGAGCCGGTTGGTCAGCGCGCCGGTCGTCTTCAGGCCGGCGGCGGCGGCGTAGGCGCTCTTCACCTGGCCGAGGATCTGCGGCTCGCCGACGACGAGGGAATCGAGCCCGGCGGCGACGCGGAAGAGATGATCCGCCGCCTCCGATCCCCGGTACATCACGACGTGCGGCGCGACCGCGTCCCAGGGGACGCCGTGGTAGTCGGCGATGAAGCGGCCGCACGACTCGGCCGCCGCGTCGGAGGAGGCGGTGGCGTAGATCTCGGCGCGGTTGCAGGTCGACAGCACCACCGCTTCGCGCGCCAGCTTGCGCGCGCCCAACGCCTCGAGCGCGGCGTCGAGGCCGCGGCGCGAGAAGTCGAGGCACTCGCGCAGTTCCACCGGCGCCGTGCGGTGACTGATGCCGACCGCGAACAACCGCATCACGAAATTTGGAAATCCGGGAATCTGGAAATTTGGAAATTCCAGATTTCCAAATTGCTGAATTTCCACATTTCCAAATCCTAGAAGTTGTGGCTCCGGGTCAGGAAATACCCGACCGGCACCAGGTTGAGCAGGACCACGACGAACGCGAGCGCGGACAGCCACGCGGCGCGGCGGCCGCTCCAGCCGATCGCGCGCCGGGCGAACAGCGCGAACGAATAGATCCCCCACGAGAGGAGCGCGACGAGAATCTTCGGGTCGCCGAATGACATCGCCTGCGCCCGCGGATCGGTCGAGCCGCCGAGCTGGGTCGCCCACAGCCCGCCGATCACCAGCCCGCAGGTGAGGAACAGCCAGCCCACGATGACCGCGCGCGCGTTCATCGCGTCGAGCGTCTGCAGCGAGGGCAGCCGCGTGTAGAAGAAGCCGAGGTGCTTCGCCTTGATCTCCTTGAACAGCAGCACGTAGGTGATGCCGATGGCGAAGGCCAGCGCGAAGCTCGCGTAGGCGAGCAGCATCGACAGCACGTGAACCGTGAACAGCGGGCTGCGCAGCAGCGCCGGCCGCTGTGCCGCCTGCGGGTCGAGCGCCGGCAGGACGGCGAGCACCGCCAGCAGCGAGGTCACGAACATGCCCATCGCCCGTTCGTCGGTGGTCAGCTCGAGATAGAGATAGGCCAGCGCCAGCAGCCACACGAACGCCGACACTGCGGCCGTCGTGCCGACGAGCGGCGCGAAGCCGGCCTGCATCGTCTGCATCCCGATGACGAAGGTGTGGGCGAGGACGGCGCCGCCGAGCAGTCCCGACGCCAGCCGTCCGGTGGCCGGATTGCGCCGGCTGAAGTGCGCGACGTAGGCGGCCGCGGCGGCCGCGTACAACAGGACCGGCAGCCAGGACGTGATGATCACGCCGTCAAGACCCGGTCGGCCCGTAGTAACCCAGTTTGGTCCTGGCCGAGGTGTTGGGACGGACCAGGCGGACCTGGATGCGCCGCCAGGCGCCGTCGCGTTTCGGGTTGCCCGAGGAGTAGGCCAGCGAGTACTGGCTGGAGAGCTCGTCCCAGATCGTCTGGTAGATCTTCGGCAGCTCGCGCGCGTCGGTCACGAAGAAGGCGCGTCCGCCGGTCTCGGTGGCGAGCTGCTTCAAGACGAATTCCGCTTCCTTGAACTCCCGCCGCGCGATTTCGCCGGCGCGCAGCCCGATGGCGTAGATCGCGGTCTCGGACCGTTTCGCGAGATCGAGCACTTCTTCGAACTCGATCAGGCTCGACGTGTCGTCCCCGTCCGACAGCAGCACGATGGCCTGGCGGCGGATGTCCGAGGCGCCGGAGGCGCGGACCTTCTTCAGCTCCTTCAACGAGATGTAGATCGCGTTGTAGAGCGACGTCGATCCGTTCGGCGTCGTCTGCCGGATCGCCTTTTCCAGCGTGGCGGCGTCGCTGGTGAACGCCTGCAGAATGCGGACCTGGCTGTCGAAGTCGATGACTTCCGCCTGGTCGTCCTTGTGCAGCTGCCTGGCAAACCCGATCGCCGCCTCCTGCGCGATCCCCATCCGCTCGTCCATGCTCGCGCTGGTGTCGAGCAGCAGCGCCAGCGAGATCGGCTGCTGGGTGCGCGAGAAGAAGGTGAGCTTCTGCTTGGCGCCGTCCTCGAAGACCTCGAACTCCTGTTCGGTCAGATCGGTGACGTACTTGCCCGTGCCGTCGGTCACCGTCACGTTGAGCGACACCAGCTCGACGCCGCTGCGGATGCGCTGACCCTGCGCGGCCAGCAGCACCGAGCCGGCGAACGCGAACGCAGTCAGCGTGATCAGGCGTCTCGAGCGATCGCCGAAGGAGGCCGCGAGGCGACGGATCATTTCGGTGCCTTCGGCGCGCGCGTCCGGGCGCGGACGGTGAGGCCGGCCTTGGCGGCGGTGACCTCGATCTTCTCCGGCGGAATCAGCCGCTCGGGACGGGCGTAGGTGACGACGTACTGGTTCTTCAGGTCTTCGGCGACCTGTTTCATCTTGCCGGCGGCGCCGGTGAGGGCGAGGACGTTGTCGCGGCGCCCGCCGGTACGTTCGGTCCCCATCGCCACCACCTGATCGCGGTTCCGGATCTCGTCCGCGAGGCTGCCGCCGGGCTGCCCCAGCGACACGACGTGAAGCGCCGCGCCGCCGGCCTCCAGCTCGTTGAGCACCTGCTCGTAGTGCCGGTTGCTGAACTCGACCGAGTTGTCCATCATCAGCACCACGATGACCGGGCGCGCGGCGTTGCGCTTCTGAAGCCCGCGGCTGACTTCCGCGATCGCTTCCATCAGGTAGGCGCCGGCGCCGGCGCGCGGGAAGATCCGCTTCGCACCGTCGAGCAGCCGCTTCTGATCCTTCGTGTAGTCCACGACGATCGTCGGCCGCTCGCCGAACGTGACGACGGACATCTCGGCCGTGCCGGCGAGTGCGGTGATGAAGCCGTCGACCGCTTCGCGGATGAACTGCGTGGCGCCGGTGGTGGCCTGGCTGTCGTCCACCAGCAGCGCCAGGGTCAGCGGTTCCGTGGCCGGGCCCGCGCTCAGCACTTCGCGCGCGTTGCCGTCTTCCCGCACGCGGAACGCATCCGCGGCGAGACCGGTCACCGGGTCCCCTTTGGAGTCGGCGACGCTGACGTAGACCTGCTGGGTCGGCCGGGTCTGCGCCCCGGCGCGATCGAGACCGGGAGAAGAGAACGCACACGCGGCCGCGGCGGCCAGCGCGGACAGGGCATGTTTCATGGGGGGCCTTCCGGTTCGAGTATAGCCGGTTTATTCTTGCCGCCAGTGTTTCCGCGCGCCCGGACCCGCCGGTTCTACCTCGTCGTTTTGCTCGCGGTTGCCGCGGTGGTGGCCGGGACCGGACTGTACCTCCGCCATCGTGCGATCGCCGCCGCGGCCGCGGCCGCGACCTGCGACACGCCGGCGCCGCCGCCCAGGCCTGCCGCGCCGCCGCCCAAGCTGCCCGGCTTCGAACTGGAAGCCGGCTGCGGCGCGCCGGCGTCGAACGCCGCCGCCCCTGCCGTCAAGTAGCGGCCCCGCCGTTTACTCGCTTTTCGCGCGTACGTTATGATTGCTCGTTTGCGTTCGTCGTAATGGGGAAGTCCAAGAAGGGTCGGCCGTACTCGCTGCACGACACAGCGAAATCCCTGCAGGAGAATGCGACGCGTTCCGCCTCGGTGGCGGGCGCCAGCTACACGCTGATCGGCGCGATCATCGTGCTCGGCGGGTTGGGATACGGATTCGATGTGTGGCGCGGCACGGGCCCGTGGGGCGCGTTCGTCGGGCTGATGCTCGGGATCGTGGTCGGGTTCTACGAGCTGATCAAGATGACGTGGAAGCGGTGATCTTCCGGCCGCTCCCCGTGATGATCGGCGGCAGCCTGATGTCCTGGGGGGGCCTGACGCTGGCCGGCGCCGCGGACTTCAATCCGGAACTGGCGATCGGCATGGCGGGACCGCTCACGAGCGCGAGCGCCACGTGGTGGTTCGTCGCCCGCGCGCACGCGGCGTCGCCCCAACGGGTGACCGGCGTGCTCATGGTGGGGTTCATCGCCAAGATGCTGTTCTTTGGCGCCCTGGTGGGGTTGGTGGCGGTGCTCGGGATGCGCCCGCGGCCGTTCGTGGTGAGTTTTGCCGTCTATTTCATCGCGCTGCACGCGCTGGAGGCGTTCTACCTCCGGCGGCTGTTTGCGGGCGCGGAACCTGTAGCACGCTGAATGTTGCAACCGACCGAAGCCCAGCACGCCGCGGAAGCCGCGCAGCACGCCGCGACCGCCGCCGAGGGCAAGTTCAACGCCGCTGAGACCATCATCGGCCACGTCGCCAACAGTCCGCTGGATCATCCGCTCATCCACCTGCCCAAGGTCATGGGCATCGATTTCTCCGTGACCAAGCACGTGCTGATGCTGTGGATCGTCGCCGCGCTCCTCTTCGTCGGCATCACGTGGATCGTGCGGCGCTACCTGCGCAGCGCGCCGGATCGTCTCGTGCCGACCGGCGCGGCCGCGGCGCTCGAGGGGGCGGTCGAGTTCGTGCGCGACTCCATCGTCCAGCCGAACGTCGGCCGCAAGTGGGTGCGGACGTGGACGCCGCTGCTGCTCACGCTGTTCCTGTTCATTCTCGGGTCCAACGTCGTCGGGCTGATTCCGGCGTTCGACCTGGTCGCCCTGCTGCAGCACACCGTGCTGCACCTGCCCGAGGAGTCGTTCTTCGCCCGCGTCCTGCACGGCGGCACGACCGCGACCGGCAACTTCAACGTCACCGCCGCGCTGGCGACGATCACGTTCTTCGCGATCATCGTGGCCGGCTCGCGCGCGCACGGCTTCGTCCAGCACTGGGTCAACCTCGCGCCCAAGGGGCTGGCGTGGCCGCTCTACATCATCCTGATTCCGATCGAGATCATGGGGATGTTCGTCCGTCCCTTCGCGCTCACGATGCGACTTGCCGCCAACATGACCGGCGGCCACATCGCGCTGCTGGCGATCCTCTCGTTCGTGTTCATCTTCGCGGAGATGTTCGGGCGGGCGACGGCGGGCATCAGCGTCGGCATCGTGCTGTCGCTGCCGCTGGCCGTCGGCATCTCGGCGCTGGAGATCATCGTCGTCCTGGTGCAGGCGTACGTGTTCACCCTGCTGACCGCGGTGTTCATCGGGATGGCGATTCACGCGCACCACTGAGTTCGAACACTGACACTGACACTGACACGATAAGGAGAAGGTTAATGGGAATCGCATTCATGGGGGCCGGACTGGGTCTCGGTCTCGTGGTCATTGGCGCCGGGCTCGGCATCGGCAGGCTCGCCGCGGGCGCGGCGGAAGCGATCGGCCGGCAGCCGAGCGCCGCCTCGCAGATCACGGGCGCGGTCAACCTCCCCTTGTTCCTGCTCGAAGGCGTGGCGATCCTCGCGGAAGTGTTCGCGCTGCTGATCGTGCTGCTCAACCGCTAGGAGCTGAGCGATGAACCCCCTGGTCCAGCCCGATCCCGGGCTCTACATCTGGACCATCGTCACGTTCCTGATCCTGCTCGGGCTCCTGGCGCGCTTCGCCTGGCGCCCGCTGCTCGACGCGCTCGAGGCGCGGCAGGAGGTCATCCGCAAGTCGCTGGATGACGCGCGGCAGGCGCGGCAGGAGCTGGAGCAGGTCAAGACCGAAGCGGCGCGCCTGATGTCGGAGGCGCGCAGCGAGGCGAACCAGATCGTGTCGCGGACGCGTTCCGACGCCGCCGCCTTCGCCGAAGAGATGAAGGTCAAGGCCCGCGCCGACGCCGACGCGCTGGTCAAGCGCGCCGAGCGGGAGATCGAGATGCAGGCGTCGCGCGCGCTGGAGAACATCCGCCGCGAGACCGTCGAACTCTCGGTGGCGATCGCCTCCAAGATCCTGCGGCGCGACATCTCGAAGGAAGACAACGAACGGCTGCTGAACGACACGCTGAAGGAGATGCAGTCCCGGCTGCCTCACTGAAGGCATTCACCGTTTCCCGCCTCGACGGGCTGCTGCTCCTGATGACGCTCATCTGGGGCACCAACTACGCGCTCGTCAAGACGGCGTTTCGCGAGCTCGATCCCCAGGCCTTCAACGCGCTGCGTCTGATCGAGGCCTCGGCCGTCATGGTCGGCGTCAACCTCCTGGTGCGGCGCTACCGGCCGGCCGTCGCCGATCAGGCGGGCGGCGAGATCGCCAGCATCTTCCACACGCCGGCACAGGTGACCGGCGGCGACTGGCTTCGCCTTCTCTGGCTGGGGCTCGTCGGCCACTGCCTGTATCAGTACCTCTTCATCGGCGGCCTCGCCTACACGAGCGTGGCCAACGGCGCCCTCATCGTCGCGTCTTCGCCGATCGTGATCACGCTGCTCTCGACGATGACCGGCACGGAGCGCATCGGCGCGCTGCACTGGGCCGGAACGGTGCTGTCCTTCCTCGGCATCTACATCGTCGTCGGGCGCGGCGCGCACGTGAGCGAGGCGTCGCTGCGCGGCGACCTGATGCTGCTGGCGGCTGTCTTCTGCTGGGGGCTGTACACCATCGGCGCGCGGCCGCTGATGGCGCGGCACTCGCCGGTGGGCGTCACGGCGCTGTCGATGCTGCTCGGGACGCTCATGTATCTGCCGCTCGCCGGAGGCCCGCTCTCCCGCGTGGCGTGGGCGGATGTCAGCGCGCTGACCTGGATCAAGCTGGTCTACTCCTCGCTGTTCGCGCTGTGCGTGGCCTACACGATCTGGTATGCCGCCGTGCGCGAGATCGGCAGCGCGCGAACGTCCGCGTACTCGAACCTGCTGCCGATCGTCGCCATGGTGACGGCGTACCTGTGGATAGGCGAACCGCTGGGTCTGGACAAGCTCGGCGGCGCCGCCGCGGTCCTGGCCGGGGTGGCGCTGACCCGGCTCGGCCAGCGCCGGCTCCAAATCCCAGCGGAGTGAATCCCCAATCCCCGCGCCGTGCGACAATCAAGGGGATCGTGAAAGGCCATTACTACTCCCAGCACGCGGGGGCGCTTCGTGCTGAGCTGGGCTCTGCCATTTCGCGCGACGAGATGCGGGAGCTGCACCGGAAGGAGCCGCTGCGGCATTTTGCCGTCGCCGCGCGCCAGTTCGCCATCCTTGCCGCCGCGACGTGGGCGCTGATCCGCTTCGAGCACCCGTTGATCTGGATCCCGATCGCCATCGTGCAGGGCTTCACGGTGTTCAACTTCACGATCCTGCTGCACGAAGTGGTGCATCACACCATCTTCGAGCGCCGGCGTCCGCGCCTGGAGCGGCTGCTCGGACTCCTCTACGCCATTCCCAGCGGCATCTCGGCGAGCCAATTCACGCGCTGGCATCTCGATCACCACGCCGAGCTCGGGTCCGACGAGGACGATCCCAAGCGCCATCACCTTTCGCCGAAGGTGAACGCGCGCTGGTACAAGCTGCTGTACTGCACGCCGGCGTTGTTCCCCATCTACTTCCGCGCCGCGCGGCGCGAGGCGTCCACCTACCCGGCGGCGCTGCAGCGCGCGATCGCCGGGGAGCGGCGGCTGTCGCTGCTGTTCCACCTGTCGGCGCTCGCGTTGATCTGGTACGGGTTCGGGTTCTATGCCGCGCTGCGCGCCAGCATCATCCCCGTCTTCTTCGTCTTTCCGGTTGCCTTCACGTTGAACCGGCTCGGGCAGCACTACGACATCGACCCGACCGATCCGGCGAAGTGGGGCACGCTGATGCGCGGCCACTGGTTCTGGGACTTCGTGTACCTGAACTCCAACTACCACCTGGAGCATCACTACTTCCCCGGCGTGCCGTTCTACCGGCTGCCGCAGGTGCAGCGCGCGCTGCTGCCGTTCTACGAGCGGAAGAAGATGCGCTGGCGGACGTACGGCGAGCTCGTGTACGGTTGGCTGGTTGAGAACCACGCCCCGCACACCGACTGGAGCCGCACCCCGAGTCCGCCGCCGCGCGTCACTGCGGAGATCCATTTTCCTTAGCCGCGGCGCGCTGCTCTCGGCCGCGCTGTTCTGCGGCGCGGGGTACCTGACCGCCGCCGCGTATTCGCAATCCGCCGCTCCTCGTGCCGTCTGGTCGTACGGCGGCGCACCCGATCAATCGCGCTATTCCGCGCTCACCCGGATCAATCGCTCGAACGTGCAGTCGCTGCGCGTTGCCTGGACGTACGACACGGGCGAGACCGGCGGGCTGCAGACGCAGCCGATCGTGGCCGGCGGCACGCTGTATGGGCTGACGCCGAACCACAAGGCGTTCGCCCTCGATGCGGCGACGGGCCGTCATCTCTGGACGTTCGACTCCGGCGTCCAGAGCCGCGGCGCCAACCGCGGCGTGACGTTCTGGCAGGGGCCGTCAGGTGAAGGCGCCCGCGTCTTCGTCGCGGTGGACACGTTCGTCTACGCCGTCGACGCGGCCACCGGGAAACCGATCGCCACGTTCGGCAGCGGCGGCCGGATCGATCTGCGCCAGGATCTCGGCCGCGACCCCGAAGCCCAATCCGTGCGCCTGACGACGCCCGGCGCGATCTATCGCGATCTGTTGATCGTCGGCGGCCGCATCTCCGAGGGGCTGCCCGCGTCCCCCGGCGACGTCCGTGCCTACGACGTGCGGACCGGCAAGCTGCGCTGGTCGTTCCACACCATTCCGCATCCAGGGGAGCCCGGTCACGAGACGTGGCCGGCCAGCTCGTGGACGTACAACGGCGCCGCGAACAACTGGGCGGGGATGGCGGTGGACGAGACGCGAGGGATCGTCTACGTGCCGACCGGATCGGCGTCCGCCGATTTCTACGGCGCCAACCGCGCCGGCGACAACCTGTTCGCGAACTCGCTCATCGCGCTCGACGCCGCGAGCGGGCGGAAGCTGTGGCACTTCCAGACGGTGCGGCATGACATCTGGGATCGCGATCTGCCGTCGCCGCCGAATCTGGTGACCGTGCGGCACGGCGGCCGGACGATCGACGCGGTCGCGCAGACGTCGAAGCAGGGGTTCATCTTCCTGTTCGATCGCGTCACCGGCCGCCCGCTGTTCCCGATCGCGTACCGCCGGTTTCCGCGCAGTTCCGTGCCGGGTGAGCGCGCGTCGGCGACGCAGCCGATTCCGGCGCGGCCGCGCCCGTTCGCCCGCCAGCAGCTCAGCGAAGCCGATGTGACGACGCGGACGCCCGCGGCGCATGCTTGGGCGCTCCGCGAGTTCCGCACGTTCAGGAACGGCGGCCTGTTCGCGCCGCTCGCACTCGGCGCCCCGACGGTGGTGTTCCCCGGCTTCGACGGCGGCGCCGAATGGGGCGGAGCCGCGGTCGATCGCGAGACCGGCTGGCTCTACGTCAACGCGAACGATCTGGTGTGGACCGGGGCGCTCGCGCCGGCGGAGGCGCCGGTGAACGGCCGGGCGCTGTACCAGCAGCACTGCGCGTCATGCCATCTCGACGACTTCGCCGGCGCGCCGCCGCAGATCCCGACGCTCGTCGGCATCGGTTCGCGCCGCACAGTCGCGGAGATCACCACGGCCATCCGTACTGGCGCCGGCCGCATGGCCGGTTTCCCGGCGCTGCCGTCCGCCGCCGTGACCGCCATCGTGAACTACCTCGTCACCGGCCGCGCGGAACCGGCGGCGACGGCACCGTCGCCGTCCGCGCTGCCGTATCGCTTCACCGGGTACACGAAGTTCCTGGATCCCGACGGCTACCCTGCGGTGCGCCCGCCATGGGGCACGCTGTCCGCCGTCGACCTGAACACCGGCGAGTACGCCTGGCGGATCCCGCTTGGCGAGTACCCTGCGCTGGTGGAGCAGGGGCTGCGCGATACCGGAACCGAGAACTACGGCGGCCCGATCGTCACCGCCGGCGGCCTGCTGTTCATCGGCGCGACGAACTACGACCGCAAGTTCCGCGCCTTCGACAAGGCCACCGGCGCGCTCCTGTGGGAGACGATCCTGCCCTTCGCCGGCAACGCCACCCCCGCCACCTACGAAGCCGCCGGACGCCAGTTCGTCGTCATCGCCGCCGGCGGCGGCAAATCAGGCGGACCGTCCGGCGGCGTCTACGTCGCGTTCGCGCTCCCTCAGTAACGCACTGCCGCACTGCCGCACTGACGCACTGCGCACTGCCGCACTGCGCACTGACGCACTGACGCACCGCGCACCGCACACTGCGCACCGCGCACTACTTGATCGTCCAGTAATAAATGTTCTTGCCTTCGACCTGCTCGGTCTGTTCCGCCGGCCAGTCGGGGCCCATGTCGAAGGCGTGCGAGACGACCCGCGTGCCCGGCTTCAGCTCCTTCTTCAGCTTCGGCATCAGCTTCACGTTCAGCGAAGGCAGCAGGTAGAGCGTCACGACGGTGGCCTCGCTGAAGTCGCTCGTGAACAGATCCTGGTTCAGGAACCTGACCTTGTCGGTGACGCCCGCCGCCTTCGCGTTCTCGTTCGCCTCCCTGATGCGCTGCGGATCGAGATCGATGCCGACGCCGCGCGCGCCGAAGCGCTGCGCCGCGGTGATGGGAATCCGTCCATCGCCGGAACCGAGGTCGTACACGACGTCCTTGCCGGTGACGTTCGCCATCCTCAACATCGCGTCCACCACGGGCTGAGGTGTCGGGACGTAGAACACGTCCGGCGCGCGCAGCTTGTCCGCCGCGGGCGGCTGCGCAGCGGCCTGCTGCGCCGAAACCGGAAACGCCCACAGGGCGGTCAGGATGGTCACGCCGACGATCGTTTTCCGCATGTATCCTCCGTTGACTGAGATCAGGTTAGCGCTCATCCCGCGCCCGAGCTGCCGCCGCCGGCGGCACCCGCGCCCGCTCCGCCGCCACCGGCAGCCGCCTGGCTGCCGATGAACGCCGCGAACGCCGCGCCATCGTCCGCGCTGGACGCCTGGAACCACGGCGGCGCAGCGCCGGGGTGCGCCTTCAGATATCGTGCCCACTGCGGCGCCAGACCGACCGCGATGCCGTAGACGAGCCAGCGCGGCGTGAATGAAGACGCCATCAAATGACGGCGGAATCCACGCCATCGTCCGGCCTGGATCAGTCCGTGATCCGTGAGCGGCGTTGTCCTGGCCGCCATGACGATGCCCACGAGACCGGCGGCGCAGAGGGCGAACGGCAGCAGGAACGGCCATCCTTCGAATCGCGGGATCAGCGTAGCCATCGCGACCGATCCCAGGGCGGCAGCGATGAGGATCGCAACCGAGACGCGCATCAGTCGATCGCGGACCGCCTTCCGGGCGGGATCGAGATAGCCGCGCGCCACGAGGTCGCGGTTCACGGCGGCGGAGAACCGCCCGGACGACCGGGCCAGACGCCCTCGAGCCTTCGACAGCGTGACATCGTCCGGCCGTCCGGCGAACGCGATGGCCAGCGCTTCGCGCTCGTGGTCCGCGAGATCGTGCCGTCCGTGCGTCCGGGACAACTCGTACGAGCGGACGCCCAGCGCCCGGGATACCTCCCGTACCGCAAGCACGCCGCGATCGGCGAGATCGAACAGGGTGGCCGAGGCGTGGTATCCCGATGGCCCTCCTCTGGCGGCGAGCACCGCAGCGAGCGCCGCCGGCAGCTGCTCCGGCGGCTCTGTTGCCGCCGTGTCGACCGCCGTCATGGTCGGCGCCGCGTAGCTCTGGCGCAACGCGACGAGCAGAATCACGCCGACGGCGAACACGCCTGCCGCCGCGCCGATCCAGCGCGGCGCGAGGGCGGCGGCCCGCTCGTGTTTCTGCTGCCACGCGGGCAGCGCGCTGAGCAGTCCTCCTGCGGGATAGCGCAGCTCGGCGATCATCCAGCCGTTGCGCGCGATGTCCCTCGCTGCGATGGCGACGGCGCCATCCCCCACTTCATGCGACGCGACGCCGATGCGGCGTGTCTCGATCGCCGGCGCCGAGGCGAGCGTGGCCGGAGCCGCGATCGTGCTGCGGCTTTCAGCGACTCGGTATCGGTGTTCGCTCGGCAGCAGCCGCCAGCGGACGACGTCGTGCGCGCCGTCCCGGAAGACCACCCCGCGCGCGCGGTAACGGACGGTGAAGGTGTGCGAGGACGGCCCGATCGGATCGAACTGCCATTCGACCCTCATGCGGTTCCGTCCGCTCACTTTGATGCGGCCAGTCCCTTCGCCGCGCGTGAACGGCGTGCCGTCCATCGACGCGGCGAGGATCTCGATCCCGTCCGTCCGCGATGTCGGGATCTCCCGCCACACGCGGCGGAAGGTGCCGTCCTGGAACCGGAAAGCGATCGTCTCCTGGACGTCGAGGTCCCCGCCTTCGAGCACCTGCACGGCGACGTCGAAGCGGGCGGCATCGTAGTCTCCCGCGCGCTGAGCGGCAGCCGGGGCCGGGCTCGCCAGCAGCATCACCACCGCGACGACAGCGGCGGCTCCTCCGCCGGAGCGCTGCCGAGCCCGGTGACCTGCCCTGTCACGCCTCACCGATAGTGTGGTCTTCATGATCATTCGCTTCACGCTCGGCCGGGCCCTCTCCCGGCGCCGCGGCGACCAGCCCGGCCTGGACGGGATGCGTCTCGAGACCCACCCCTCCGGCTTGAACCGCACCGACTCACGGCGTCTGAGCGCGCGGGAGATCGCGCATCGCGAGCGGATGCTCGCGCATCTGCACCGCACGCTGCGCGAGTCTAGTAGCCCATTTCCCGCTCGATAGCGCGGACGATGCGATCGAGCTCGTCGACCAGGCGCCCGCCGCCCGCCTCCCGATAGGCGCGCACCAGCGAGTGGTAATACGCGACCACGTCGTCGGGGCTCGCGTTGAAGCGTTCCCAGACGCCGTCCCCCGTGTTCCGGAGGTCCCGCAGGATCGCGTATGCGTTGTGGACCTTGTCCGCCGCCGAGACGCGAAGGCTCGCCGGCGCGAGCGTCCGCGCGTGCTCGGCGTACTGGCGCTTGCGTTCGAGCCACGGCGCCTTGGGTTCGGTCCACGCGTCCGTGCAGTCCTCCACGATTCTGGCGACCGCGTCGCCGAACCGGCTGCGGATGTCGTCGAGCCGGGCGCGGCCGCCGCTGTCTTCGGCCGCGTCGTGCAGCAGCGCGGCGATCGCCTCGTCCTCCCCGCCGCCGTCGTCGATCACGATGGACGCGACGCCCATCAAATGGCCGAGGTACGGGACGTTCGTTCCCTTGCGCAGCTGTGCCCCGTGCGCTTCGTGCGCGTAGGCAAACGCGGCGTCGAGCCGGGACGTCAGGGTAGGCATGCGCGCCTATTGTCGATCAGAATAAGGCATGGATCCCGCGCCCGCCGTCTACGCCGCCCTCGAGGCGCTCGGCATCCGCTACGAGCGCTACGAGCACCCGGCCGTGTTCAACGCTGAGGACGCCTCGCGGTTCTGGGACCCGATTCCGGGGATGCAGTGCAAGAACCTCTTCCTGAGGAACAAGAAAGGGGATCGGCACTACCTGGTCGTGCTGGAGATTTCGAAGCGCGCGGACCTGAAGGATCTGGTGAAGCTCGTCAATGACGATCGCCTGAGCTTCGGATCGCCCGACCGCCTGATGGCGGAGCTGGGGCTGACGCCCGGATCGGTGTCGCCGTTCGGCCTGCTGAACGACACCGACGGGTCGGTCCGCGTCCTCGTCGACCGGGACTTGAAGGACGCGCCGCGCCTCATCTTCCATCCCAACATCAACACGGCCAGCGTCGTGGTGTCGTGGGCGGATCTGGAGAAGTTCCTCGCGACGCGCAGCAACAGAGTCAGCGTGGTGTCGCTGCGCGACGGCTAGCGGCGCCGGGAGGCGGCCTGCGCGTCGGTCATGAAGAACAGGTTCTGATCCCGCTCGCCGGGGTGCCGTTCGTGGAACGCCGTTCCATCGAAACGGTAAGGCCTGTAACCCAGGCCGCCGAGCAGGTCCAGCATGGCGCGGAAATCGGTCCCCGGATCGTCGAAGGGCTCCAGCGTCTCGACCTGGATCACGGGATGCCACCGGCGGAATGATTCGACGGCGCCGCGCATCACCTGCAGCTCGTGGTACTCCGCGTCGATCTTCACGAACGTGACCGGCCGGTCGGTGCCCGCGAGAAGCGAATCGAGCGTCCTGGTGGTGATCTGGAAGTGCCGGAACGATCGTGCCGCCGCGCCCTCCACGATCTTGGCGTCCCAGAACGACTCACCGCCGCCGCTGTATCGCGGGATCTCCATCGTCGCTGCCCCCGAGCGGTCGCTCATCGCATACGGAAACAGCCGGACGTTGCCGAGCGCGAGTTCTTTGACCGCCGCCTGCAGGATCTGATGCGTCTGGGGCATCGGCTCGAAGCTCCAGACCGCGCCGGCGGGGCCGACGAGGCGCGACAGCCGCTGCGTGTAGAACCCCACGAACGCGCCGACATCCAGGACGAAGTCGCCCGGCTTCACCAGGAGCGGCAGCGCGCGCGCGTCGACTTCCATGCGCTCGTCCGAATCGTTCCGCAACAGCTTGATGTAATAGCGCTTCTTGAGCTGAAGCAGCACGGGCTCGGGGACGACCGAGGCGATCAGTTGCTTGGTGCGGAGCGCGACGGGGGAGGACTCGGACGTCCAGATCCTCATGATCGGCCGGACGATTTGCGACAGCGCCATGCGCGTCGGGCGTAGCATACGGCGTGCCGAGCTGGCGCCGGGCGAAGGCTGAGCTGGACCCGCGCGGGCATTGAAGCCGCCGGCGGCGGCTCCGGTTATTCGGCGGCGTCCGCGCTGCGTCTTGGACGCTGGTTCGCGGCGAGCACGCGCTTGCGCAGGCGGATGTTCCTGGGCGTGATCTCCACCAGCTCGTCGTCGTTGATGAATTCGATCGCCTGCTCGAGCCCCATCTTCCGCGCCGGAATCAGACGGACCGCCTCGTCCGCCGTCGACGCGCGCATGTTCGTCTGTTTCTTTTCCTTCGTGATGTTGACGTCCATGTCGGCGGCGCGCGCGTTCTCGCCGACGATCATCCCCTCGTAGACCTTCTCGCCCGGCTCGACGAACATCTCGCCGCGCTCCTGCAGGTTCCAGATCGCGTAGGCGGTTGCGGCGCCGGCGCGATCCGCGACCAGCGCGCCGGTCGCGCGCGCGGGAATCGCGCCGTGCCAGGGCTCCCAGCCGGCGAACAGGTGGTTCATGATGCCGGTTCCCTTGGTCTCGGTCAGGAACTGGGAGCGGAAGCCGATCAGGCCGCGGGCGGGAATGCGGAACTCGAGGCGGACGCGGCCGCTCCCGTGGTTCACCATCTTCGTCATGGTCCCTCGCCGCGTGCCGACCTGCGCGATGACCACGCCCTGAAAGTCCTCGGCCACGTCGATCACCAGATCCTCGACCGGCTCCATCAGCTTGCCGCCCACCGACTTGGTGACGATGTCGGGGCGCGAGACCTGCATCTCGAAGCCTTCGCGCCGCATCATCTCGATGAGAATGGACAATTGCAGCTCGCCGCGGCCGAGCACTTTCATCTGCTCGGGGCTGTCGGTCGGCTCGACGCGGATCGACACGTTGCCGAGCAGCTCCTTGTCGAGGCGGTCCTTGATCTGGCGGGAGGTGACGAACTGCCCGTCGCGGCCGGACATCGGCGAGGTGTTGACGCCGAAGATCATCGACACCGTCGGCTCGTCGACGGCAATCACCGGCATCGCCTTGCGGTGCTCGACGTCGGCGATCGTCTCGCCGATGGTGATGTCGTCTATGCCGGCGAGGCAGACGATGTCGCCGGCGGCGGCCTGGTCGATGTCGACGCGCTTCAACCCGTCGAACGCGAACAGCTTGGTGACCTTCGTGTCGTGGAACGAGCCATCGAGCCGGCACACCGACACGGGGTCGCCGATGCGGACCGTGCCGTTGAAGATCCGGCCGACGGCGATGCGCCCCAGGTAATCGCTCGAATCGAGGTTCGCCACCAGGATCTGCAGCGGCGCGTCGGCGCGCCCGCGCGGCGGCGGCACGTGCTTGATGATCGCGTCGAACAGCGGGCGCAGATCTTCGCCCGGTGTGTCCATCGACATCGACGCGGTGCCCGCCTTGGCGCTCGCGTAGATTACGGGGAAATCGATCTGGTCCTCGGTCGCGTCGAGGTCGATGAAGAGGTCGTAGATCTCGTTCAGCACCTCCTGCACGCGCGCATCCGGACGGTCGATCTTGTTGATCACGACCAGCGGCGGCAGCCGGCGCTCCAGCGCCTTGCGCAGCACGAAGCGGGTCTGCGGCAGCGGCCCCTCGGACGCGTCCACCAGCAGCATCACCGCGTCGACCATCGACAGCGTCCGTTCGACCTCGCCGCCGAAGTCGGCGTGTCCGGGCGTGTCGACGATGTTGATCAGGGTGTTGTCGTAATGGACGGCGGTGTTCTTCGCCAGAATCGTGATCCCGCGCTCGCGCTCGAGGTCGATGTTGTCCATGGCGCGCTCGGCGACCCGCTCGTTGCTGCGGAACGTGCCGCTCTGGCGCAGGAGCCCGTCCACCAGCGTGGTCTTGCCATGGTCGACGTGGGCGATGATGGCCACGTTCCGCCGGAGCGGATTGGCGACCTCAGACGAGCTGGAACGGGCCAGGTGCATCTAATCAGTATACCGGTTGCCGGTCGCCCGACCCCCGATCCGGTCCCGATCAACCGTCGGGCCTCTCTCTACGTCATATTCCTGACAGTGAACGGCGGCCTCCGTGCGACGGCGGATTCGGATCTGGTGGCCCGCGCGGCGGCTGGCGACAGCGCGGCCTTCCATGCGCTCGTGGAGCGGCACCGGGCGATGGTGTATCGCCTCGCCTATCAGTTCGCCGGCAACCATCACGATGCCGAAGACATCGCGCAGGACGTGTTCATCAAGGTCTATCGTTCGCTGGACCGGTTCCGCTACGACGCGCAGCTGACCTCGTGGCTCTACCGGATCGTGATGAATGCGTGCATCGACCACAAGCGCCGCCACGCCCCCGCGGGCTGGGCGCCGTTCACGGACGATGCGGAGCTGAAGATGATGAATACGCCGGAAGATGGCCCCGGCCCGGAGGAACAGGCCTACGGCGGCCAGCTTGGCGCAGTGCTCGAAGCGGAAATCGCCCGGCTCCCGCCGGGGCAGCGGCTGGTCTTCACGATGCGGCATCATGAAGGATTGAAACTGTCCGAGATTGCGGCCGCGCTGGGCCTGGCGGAGGGCACGGTCAAGCGGCAGCTGCACGCGGCGGTGCACCGCCTGCGCGCGGCGCTCGCCGGCGCCAGGGTCACGGCAGGGGAAGGCGCATGAGCGCGTGCGATTTCGATGTCGTCCTCTACTTCTACGACGAGTTGAAGCCGTCCGAGCGCGCGCGGGCGGCCCATCACGTGCGCGGATGCGAAGTCTGCCGGCAGCGTCTCGACGACCTGAACGCGATTCGCGAGGCGCTCGCCGCGCGTCCCGTGGTCGATGCTCCGCCGGCGGGCGACTGGTCGGGATTCATGCGCCGTCTCGACGCTGCCGTGCCGCCGGCGCGCCCGCGGCAGCCGCGGGCGCCCGCAGCGATCCTCGAATTCCGGCAGGGACGCTGGTCGGTGCGGCAGCTCGCGGCGCTCGCGGCCATGCTGGCGCTCGTCGCCATCGGCATCGTCGCTGCCGCGCGCTTCCGGGGCGCCGTGGCGGTGCCCCGGCAGGTGGCGAACACGCCGACGGGGACGCCGGCCCCCGCGCCCGCGCCGCTGAACGCCGCGCTGACGCAATCGCTGCGCGAAGGCAGCGTCGAGCACCTCGAGCGGTCCAAGCTCGTCGTCCTCGGACTGTCGGCCAGGGATCCGGAGCGCACGAGCGCCGACGACTGGCAGTACGAGCGCCGTCTGGCCGGCTCGCTGCTCGCCGATACGCGGCTGTACCGGATGGCGGCGCAGGATCGCGGCGTTGCCGACGTCGCGCGCGTCATGCGCGACCTGGAAACGGTGCTGCTGGAAGCGTCGCTCAGCGACAGCAGCGATCGGCAGGCGCTCGAGCGCCTGCAGCGGCTGATCGCCAAGCGCGATCTGGTGATGAAGATGCAGGTGGTGGCGAACGGATCGGCGGGACTCTGAGGTTGGTCATGAAGAAGGTTGCTTCGACACTGGCAGTGGTGCTGTTCGCGGCCGCGGTCCACGCGGCGCCCGCGCCCGATTCGCGCCGTCTCGCGCTCGCCAAGGATTACATCGCCGACGAGCAGTGGAACCGCGCGATCGCCGAGCTGCGCATCGTCGCCGACGATCCGAGGGATGCGAACCGTGACGAAGCATTGTTCTGGCTGGCGCACAGCCAGTCGCAGATCGGCGAGCAGGCCGAAGCGCTGCAGACGATCGCGCGGCTCGAGCGGCAGTTCCTGAAGAGCCGGTGGGTGCGCCCGGCGCGCTCCCTGCGCGTCGAGATCGCGCAGCGGCTCCGCCGCGACGATGTCCTGTGGGTGCTCGCGGCGCCGCCCGCAGCTCCGCCGCCCGCGGTGCCCGTGCCGGCGGCCAGACCGGCGCCGCCCGCGCCGCGCGCGGCGATGCCTCCGCCGCGCGCCGCAGCGCCCACGGCGGTCCTGCCGCCGCAGCCGGCGCCCCCCCCCGACGCGCCGGCAGCCGTCACGCCGGCCGTGCCGCCCGCGCCGGCGCCGTTTCCGGCGGCGACGCCTCCGCCGCCCCGTCCGGGGCGCCCCGGCGCGCCGCCGGCGCCGTTCGAGGGATTCCTGCCGCCGCAGCCCTACGAGTGGGACTCGGACGTGCGCATGCAGGCGCTGGTGAGCCTGCTCGATTCGCACAGCGATCGCGTGATCCCGCTGCTGCGCGAGATCGCGCTCGACAACAAGAACCCGAACGACGCGCGCCGCGCCGTGATCGTGCTCGCGCAGTCGCCGCGCAGCGACGCGCGCAATACGCTGGTCGAAGCGGCGCGCCGCGGCGCGCCGGTCGTCCGCCTCGCCGCGATCCGCGAGATGGGCCGCGTGCAGGAGCCGGTGTTCACGACCGCGCTGGTCAACATCGTGCGCAGTGAATCCGACGCCTCGCTCCGCGACACGGCAATCGTGACGCTCGGCCGCACCGGCGCCCGGGTCCAGCTCCGCTCCCTCTACGCGCAGCTGCCGCAAGCGTCGCGGCTGGCGGTGCTGACGGGGCTGTTCAACGCCAAGGACGACGACGAGCTGATCCGGATTGCGACCAGCGAGCGCGATCAGCGCCTGCGCACACGCGCCCGCCAGCATCTGCGGTTGCTCGCAACGCCGAAGGCGGTGAAGTTCCTGACTGAGAATCCGTGAGGCGGGCAGCCGGCAGCTCCCAGCGCTCAGCCGGCCGCGTGCCGCGTGTTGATATAGTCCTGCGATGCCAGTCCCAGCGGGCGACGGGCTCAACCCGTTGCTCGACGGTTTACGCATCGAGCCGACTCCCGAGCCGACCGCCCTCGTCATCTTCGGCGCGTCCGGCGATCTGACGCGGCGCAAGCTGCTGCCGGCGCTCTACCATCTCTCGCGCGGGCAGCGGCTGCCGGCGCGGTTCTCCGTTGTCGGCGTGGCGCGGTCGCCGATGTCGGACGACGAGTTCCGTCAGCAGCTCCACGACAGCCTGAAGGAGTTCGCCGGGTTGAGCGCCCCGGATCAGGTGTCGTCCGCGCTGGCGCGCGAGATGGCGTACGTGCAGGGAGAGATGGACGACCCGAAGCTGTACGAGGCGCTGCGGGCCTGTCTGGCCGAGCGCGGCGCGCCGCAGGGGGTGCTGTTCTACCTGGCCATCCCGCCGACGGTATACGGGACGGTGGTCGAGCGGCTCGGCGCCGCGGGACTGACGCGCAGCGACGGAGGCTACCGGCGCGTCATCGTCGAAAAGCCCTTCGGCACCGACCTCGCGAGCGCGCGCGCGCTCAACGATCTACTGCACTCGCATCTCGACGAATCGCAGATCTTCCGCATCGATCATTACCTCGGGAAGGAAACCGTCCAGAACCTGCTGGTGTTCAGGTTCGCCAACGGCATGTTCGAACCGGTGTGGAACCGGCGCTACATCGATCACGTGCAGATCACGGCGGCCGAGACGGTCGGCGTCGAACGGCGCGCGAACTATTACGAAGGCGCGGGCGCGCTGCGCGACATGGTGCAGAACCACCTGATGCAGGTGCTCGCCTTGATCGCGATGGAGCCGCCGATCGCCTTCTCGGCCGAGAACGTCCGCGACCGCAAGCTCGACGTCCTCGCGTCGATGCAGCCCGTCGTCGGCGGCGACGCTCGCGCCGACGGCGTCGTGCGGGCGCAATACGACGCCGGCTGGGTGAACGGCGCCGAAGTGCCGGGCTATCGCGAGGAAGAAGGGGTCGCACAGGGCTCCACCACCGAGACGTACGTCGCGCTCAGGGTTCACCTCGACAGCTGGCGATGGGCCGGTGTGCCGTTCTACGTGAGAACAGGGAAGCGCCTGCCGAAGCGGACCACGGAAATCGCCATCCAGTTCCGGCGCCCGCCGCTCCACATCTTCAAGAAGGTCAGTCCGACGGCGATTGCGTCCAACCTGCTGATCGTCAACGTGCAGCCGGACGAGGGGATTTCGGTCCGGTTCGAGGCCAAGCTGCCAGGCAGCCGGCTGCAGCTCGCGCCGGTGATGATGAACTTCCGCTACGGCAGCGCCTTCGGGGTCGCCGTCCCCGAAGCCTACGAAACACTGCTGCTCGACGCGATGCTCGGCGACGCCACGCTGTTCGCGCGCCATGACTTCGTGGAGACGTCGTGGGCGCTGATCACCCCCATCCACGAGGCGTGGGCGGCGTCCGCGGCCCGCGACGTGCCGCTCTACGAAGCCGGCGAGTGGGGGCCCGCGGAGGCCACCGCGCTGATCGCGGCGGACGGACGGCGCTGGAGGACGCTCTGATGGCCGCAGCCGATCGCCTGCTCCCGGCAGGCCGCGACGTGCCGTTCGCCGACATCGAAGTCACGCTGGCGCGCCTGGTGCGCGACGGCCGCGACCGGAAAGGAGCGCCGGCGCGGGCCCTGACCGCGACCGTGATCGTCATCGGCGACCTCGCGCGGCTGGCGGCCGCCGCCGAAGCGCTGGAGCGGCTGGGCGAGTCCGGCGGCGTGCGAACGATTCTCATCTCGGAAGGGGAGCACACCGCGCCGACGGCGCGCGTCACGGAGAGCGCGATTGCCATCGCCGGGCTCGCCCCGCGATTCCTCAACAACGCCGTGGCCGCGCTGCGGCTGTCGAGCCTTCCCGCGGTCGTGTGGTGGCGCGGCGGATCGGTGGACAAGCTGCACGATCTGGCCGGCCTGGCGGACCGGATGATCCTCGACGCGGAGGATCCGGTCGAAGGCTGGCGGAAGGCGCAGCACCTGTTCGAGCGGACCGCGCTCACCGACCTGCGGTGGACCCGCCTGACGCGCTGGCGGTCGGCGGTCGCGCATCTCTTCGATCTGCCGCCGGTCCGCGCCGGTCTGGGCGGGTTCCGCCGCCTCACCATCGAGGCGGCCGACCCGCACGCCGCGCGGCTCTACGCCGGCTGGCTGCGCGCCTGCCTGAAGTGGACGCCGTCGGTCGCGATCGACATCGCACCCGCGCCGGCCAACGGCGCGCGGACGCCGCTGCGCTACGTCCGGCTCGAGGGGACCGGCGTCGCCATCACCGCGGCGGGCAAGACCAGCGAGTGCCTCACCGCCGCGGTGGACGGCTTCGAGGAGTCGGCGCGGATCGTGCCGGTGGGTGACGCCACGCTGGCCGCGTTGATCGGCGAGGAGCTGGGGGTGCGCACGCGCGACCTCGCGTTCGAGCGGGCGCTCGCGTCCGCACTGGAGCTGGAAGGATGAGCGGAACGTTCGGCATGATCGGGCTCGGGACGATGGGGCGCAATCTGGCGCTGAACGTCGAGGAGCATGGATTCCCCACCGTCGTCTGGAACCTGGAGACCGACTGGATGGAGGCGTTCGTGCGCGAGCACACCGGCAGGCGCTTCACCGGCGCGCGCACTCTGGAAGAGTTCGTCGCCGCGCTCGAGCGGCCGCGCCGCATCATGATGATGGTGCCGGCGGGAAAACCGGTCGACGAGATGATCGGCAGACTGGCGCCGCTCGTCGACACCGGCGACATCCTGGTGGACGGCGGCAACTCCCACTTCGAGGACACGCGGCGGCGCGAGGCCGCGCTTCGTGAGAAGCGCCTCGACTTCGTCGGCTGCGGCGTGTCGGGCGGCGAGGAAGGGGCGCGCTTCGGCCCCTCGATCATGCCGGGCGGATCCGGCGCCGCGTGGTCGCGGATCAAGGACGTGCTCGAAGCGATCGCGGCAAAGACCGACGCCGGTCCGTGCGTGACCCACGTCGGGCCGGACGGCGCCGGGCACTTCGTCAAGATGGTGCACAACGGCATCGAGTACGGCGACATGCAGATCATCGCCGAGATCTACGACGTGCTGCACCGCGGTCTCGGGCTGAGCACGCCGGAGGCCGGCGAGGTGTTCGCGGAATGGAACCGCGGTCCGCTCGAATCGTTTCTCGTGGAGCTGACCGCGCAGGTCTGCCGCGTCGTCGATGCCGACACCGGCCGGCCGCTGGTCGACGTCGTCGAGGACAAGGCGGGACAGAAGGGCACCGGAAAGTGGACCGCGGCGATCGCGCTCGATCTGGCGGTCGCGATTCCGACGATTGCCGCCGCGCTCGACGCTCGCGTGTTGTCGAGCCTGAAGACGCAGCGGGTCGCCGCGGCGAGAGGCTACGCCGAGACCGACGCCCGAGCGTCGTTCGCCGCGGCCGAGCGCCGCACGTGGATCGACGATCTGCGGAGCGCGCTGCACGGCGCGCGCGTCTGCAGCTACGCGCAGGGCATGGCGCTCATCGCCGCCGGTTCGGCGCAGTACGGCTGGAACGTGAACCTTGCCGAGATGGCGCGAATCTGGAAGGGCGGCTGCATCATCCGCGCGCGGCTGCTCGATCCGGTGCGGGCGGCGTTCACCGCCAATCCCTCGCTCGCGAACCTGCTGGTCGACCCGGCGATCGCCGCCGAACTGCAGCGTGCCGCGCCCGGCTGGCGCCGCGTCGCCGCCGCCGCGGCGGCCGCGGGCATCCCGGTGCCTGCGATCGGCGCGAGCCTGGCGTATTTCGACAGTTACCGCACCGCCCGCCTGCCGCAGAATCTCACGCAGGCGCAGCGCGATGCGTTCGGCGCGCACAAGTACGAGCGGGTCGAGCGGCCGGGGTTCGTGCACTCTGACTGGGAGCCGAAATAGCCGCGTGGCGAGCCTCAATCTTTCCTCCGTCCTCGAGCATCCCGCGCGGCTGACGCCCGATCGCGTCGCGGTGTCGTTCGGTGCGCAGCAGCTCACCTACGCGCAGCTGAACGCCACCGCGGACCGGGTCGCCGCCGGCCTCCATGCGCTGGGCATTCGCGCCGGCGATCACGTCGCGCTGTCCTGCCCGAACCTGCCGTGGTTCCCGATCGCCTACTTCGGAATTCTCAAAGCCGGCGCCGTCGTCGTGCCGCTGAACGTACTGCTGAAGCCGCGCGAGATCGCGTATCACCTGCGCGACAGCCACGCCAAGGCGTGCATCGCGTTCGAAGGGACCGCGGAGCTGCCGATTGCCGCGATGGCCAGGGCGGCCTGTGCGCAGTCGGGCTGCCCGCTGTTCATCGTGATGCCGGCGGATCCGGCGGCGCCGGCGCGCGACGGCGATCTGACGCTGCCGGCGATGATGCGCGACGCCGCGTCGTTCGAGGCCGTCCGCCGCGAGGCGGGGGACACCGCCGTCATCCTCTACACCTCCGGGACGACGGGAAGCGCGAAGGGCGCCGAGCTGACGCACGGCAACATGGTCACCAACGCGGTGACCTGCCATGACATGTTCAAGCCCGCGTTCGACAACGGCGCCGACCAGCACGTCACGCTCGTCACGCTGCCGCTCTTCCACTCCACCGCGCAGACGGCGCAGATGAACGCCGGTTTCTACGGCGGCTTCCGCCTCGTGCTGATGCCGCGATTCGACCCCGCGGCGGTGCTCGACGCGTTCACGCGCGAGCAGATCGGCCTGTGGGTCGGGGTGCCGACGATGTACTGGACGCTGCTGCAGCACGCGCGCGGCACCGGCGCGGACGTCAGCCGGGCGGCGGCGTCGCTGCGCGTGTGCGCGTCGGGCGGCGCGCCCATGCCGGTCGAAGTGCTGTACGAGTTCGAACGCACGTTCAACGCCCGCATCCTGGAAGGCTACGGTCTCTCGGAGACGGCGCCGGTCGCCGCCTTCAATCAGCTGCAGCGCCCCTCGCGCCCCGGCACCGTCGGCCTGCCGATCTTCGGCGTCGAGATCCGCTGTGTCGACGAGCACGACACGCCGGTGGCGGTCGGCGAGCGCGGCGAGGTGGTGGTGCGCGGGCCGAACGTGATGAAGGGGTACTACGACCGGCCGGAAGCGACGGCGGAGGCGATGCGCGGCGGCTGGTTCCGCACCGGCGACATCGGACAGTTCGACGCCGACGGGTATCTGGCGATCGTCGATCGCAAGAAGGACATGATCCTGCGCGGCGGGTTCAACGTGTATCCGCGGGAGATCGAGGAGGTGCTGATGACGCATCCGGCGGTGTCGCTCGCCGCGGTGATCGGGGTGCCGGATGCGCGGCTGGGGGAGGAAGTGAAGGCGTTCGTGGTGCTGAAACCTGGCTCGACCGTTACCGCGGATGAGCTGGTCGCGTGGAGCCGCGAGCAGATGGCTTCGTTCAAATACCCCAGATCCGTCGAAGTTCGTGAGTCGCTGCCGGTTGGCGCCACCGGAAAGGTGCTGAAACGTGAACTGCGCGGCGAGCAGAACCGGTGACGCGCGTTGCTTCCGCGTCGAGCGTCGGGATATAGTCCGAGATTCATGGCTCTCGAGCTCCCAGGGTCCCATCGCGCCACCGGACTCGTAGATGTGCTCGATCGGGTGCTCGACAAGGGCCTGGTCATCGCCGGCGACATCAAGGTCTCGCTCGCCGAAGTCGAGCTGCTCACCATCCGCATCCGGCTCCTCGTCTGCTCCCTCGACAAGGCGCAGGAAATCGGGCTGGATTGGTGGCGCTACGATCGTGATCTGTCGCCGGGCGCGGTGCGTGACCTGGCCGGCGAGCATGCGGATCTTCGCGCGGAGGTCCGCCAACTGCAGGAGCGCGTCGCGGCGCTCACACTTGCGACCAACGGCAAGCCGCGCGCCGCGGGGCGGCGGCGCCGCTGATTCGATTCTGGGAGGCAGGAGTACAGCATGGCAGTTGAACGCGCTGCAGGCGGCACCAGTCTCATCGACGTCCTCGATCGCGTGCTCGACAAGGGCATCGTCATCGATGCGTGGGTGCGCGTGTCGCTGGTGGGCATCGATCTGATCACCGTCGAGGCCCGCGTGGTCGTGGCGTCGATCGATACCTACTTGAAGTACTCCGAGGCGGTCGGCCAGGTCGCGCCGGTCTCGCGGCCGGCGGCGGAACTGCCGTCGCACCAGGACGTCGTCGCCGAGAACGCCGCGCTCCGCGCCGAACTGGCCGCATCCAAGGTCGCGCGGCCGAAGCGCCGCCGCGCCTCAGACGAGGGCTAAGCCACGGTGGCACGCGTCGCCGTTCCGGTGGCGCCGGTTCAAGCCGTGGAGTCGGACGCGAAGCTCGCCTTGGTCGAGTTTCTGCTGACGAGCATCGACGTCCAGGAATCGGCGCGGCGCGCCGTCGACTGGCTCGCCGCCCACGCCCCCGTCACGGAAGCCGCCGTCCTCGTCGCCGAGGGGGTGTCGAGCGCCATGCTGCTGGTCGCCGAGCACGGCATCTCGAGCGGCGCCATCATGGACTTCGCGCTGAATCGGGAAGACACCGGCCATCCCCTCATCCAGACGCTCGCCGAGGCGACGCCGGTGTATTTCGATGCGGTGCCGGCGCACTTCCGGGTCCCGCTCGAATCGCGCGGCTTTCACGCCATCCCGCTCCGCGCCGAGCCGCACGAGCCGGTCCATGGCCTGCTGCTGGTCGCCGGCCCCGGACCCCACATCGATTCCGAGACGCTATGGCTCGCGCGCACGCTGGGCAAGCAGGTGTCGCGCCTGCTCGGCCGCCAGATGCTGGCCGAGACCCGGTTCGGCCAGGAGCGGATGCTGCTCTACAGCATCATCAACGCCGTCACCGACCCGATCCTGCTGACCGATACCGAAGGAAAGTTGATCATCGCGAACAGCCACGCGGAAAAGCTGTTCGCCGCTCCCGAGGAAGCCAGCGAAGGCTGGCGCCGCGCCGCGGCGCTCAACAACATGCTCTTCTCGGCGGCGCTGTCGACCAGCGCCGTCGGCATGACCGCGCTGTCGCGCCGCGAGCTGCTGCTGGTCGATCCGCTGGAGGGGTCCGACCTCCTGTTCGAGCTTCTCAGCTCGCGCGCGAAGGACGAGCGGCAGGGCACCTACGTGGTCTCGATTCTCCGCAACGTCACCGACCTGGCGCGCGCCAAGGAGGAGATCGAGGAGAGCTACCGCACGCTGCGGATCGCCCAGGCGGAAGTGCGCGACGAGCGCCACCGGCTCGATCTGATCATCGACTCGGTCGCCGATCCCATCCTGGTCACCGACCAGGAGGGGGACATCGTGCTGATGAACACGCCGGCGGAGCGGCTGTTCAACGCCCCGGGGGTGGACGACGAAGGGACGCTGCGGCGCGTGCGCGCCAACGGCGCCAACCTGACGTCGTTCGTGTCGAACGTGCTCACCCGATCCGGCGAGCAGCGCTACCGCGGCGAGATTCAGCTCGGCGATCCGCTGACCGGCCGGCCGCTGCCGGTGGAGGCGGTCGCGGGGACGATCCTGTCGGAGCAGGGCGAGTTGATGTGGGTCGTCACCATCCTGCACGATCTGACGGAAGCGATCGAGAAGGCGCGCCTCTACGAACAGTTGAAGCAGGCGTCGGTGGAGCTCGAACGCAAGGTCCAGGAGGCGACCGCGGAGCTCGCCGAACAGAACGAGCTGCTGCGGCGGCAGCACATCGAGCTGGAGCAGGCCTCGGCGCTGAAGTCGCAGTTCCTCGCCAACATGTCGCACGAGTTCCGCACGCCGCTGAACGCGATCCTCGGCTACACGCACATGCTGCTGAACAACGTGACCGGCCAGGTCACCGAGCCGCAGCGCAAGAGCCTGACGCGCATCGACTCGAACTCGCGGCACCTGCTCGCGCTGATCAACGACATTCTCGACATCACCCGCATCGAAGCGGGACGGATGCCGCTGAACGCGACCTCGTTCGGCATCAAGGAGCTGTTCGAGGAGGTGCAGGCGGAGCTCGAGCCGATCATCAAGCGGTCGAATCTGACGGTCACGACCAGGGTGCGCGGCGCGGTGCCGACGCTGCGCTCCGACCGGCAGAAGGTCAAGCAGATCGTCCTCAACCTGTTGAGCAACGCCCTCAAGTTCACGCCCGCCGGGTCGGTGACGATGACCGCGTCGTATGACGGACGCGCGAAGCAGGTCGCCATCGCGGTGCGCGACACCGGCGTCGGGATCCCGCCGGAGGATCAAGCGAAGGTGTTCGAGGACTTCCGCCAGCTGGACACGTCGCCGGCGCGGGGCTATGGCGGCACCGGCCTCGGCCTGTCGATCTGCCGGCGCCTCGCCAACATCCTGGGAGGATCGATCGACCTCGAGAGCACCGCCGGCAAAGGATCGACGTTCACGCTGCGGCTGCCGGCGAAAGGGCGGCGGAGATGAGCCCGACGTCGGCGCGGACGCGTTCCCAACCGCTGGTGCTGGTCGTGGAGGACTACCAGGACGCGCGTGAGATGTACGCCGCCTACCTGCAGTTCTCCGGCTTCGCGGTGGCGGAAGCCGGCAACGGCATCGAGGCGATCGAGAAGACCCACGAACTCCTGCCGGACATCGTCCTGATGGATCTCGCGCTGCCGCGCATGGACGGATGGGAGGCGACACGGCGGCTGAAGAACGACGATCGCACGCGGCACATCCCGATCGTCGCCCTCACCGGGCATGCGCTGGCCGGCCACGCCGAGGGGGCGCGCGACGCCGGCTGCGACGCGTTCGTGACCAAGCCATGCCTGCCCGACGCGCTGGTCGCCGAGATCCGGCGGCTGCTGGAAGATCACCGCGGGAAGGCGGACAATACGGGCGATCCGGCACGGGCGAAGACCATCCGGAAGCGGACTTGAAGCACAGACAGAGCGGACCTATGGCGAAGACTGCAGCGAAGAAGCCGGCCCGGAAGGCCGCGGCGAAAGGCGCCCGAAAAGGGACCCCGCCGGCCAAGGCGGCAGCCGGCCGCAAGGCGGAGACGGCCGCCGCGCGGCAGCAGGCGGCGCGCGGCAAGCTGGAACGGGTGAGAGTGCCGTCCCCCAAGCGCGAGGACGGCAGCGAAGGCAAATACGTCTACTGCGTCATCCGCTCGGAGACGCCGCTCAGCTTCGGTCCGCTCGGCCTCGGCCCCGAGCCCGCCGAAGTTCACACCATTCACTATCGCGACATCTGCGCCGTCGTCTCGAGCACGCCGATCGTCGTCCAGGATCCGACCCGCGAGAACGTGCTGGCGCACCAGCGGGTCAACGAGACGGTCATGCAGAAGCACACCGTCATCCCGATGTCGTTCGGCACCGTCTTCAAGACGGAGGACGACATCATGGAGCTGCTGCGCTCCGCCTACGACGCGTTCAGCGACGTGCTGAACAAGATGCAGGAGAAGTTCGAGTTCGGCCTCAAAGTGCTCTGGGATCGCGACCAGATCATCCGCGAGATCGAGGACGAGGACGAGGACATCCGCCGGCTGAAGAGCGAGATCTCCTCGCAGAAGGGCTCGACCTATTTCGCCCGCATGCAGTACGGGCGGCTGATCGACGCGGCGCTGCAGTCGCGCACCGAGCGCTACGTCGCCGAGATCTTCAACTCGCTGCGCGACGTCTCGGTCGCCTCGCGATCGAACAAGCCGATCGGCGACCGCATGATCATGAACGCCGCGTTCCTCGTCTCGCGGGAGATGGAGCAGGCGTTCGACTCGCGGGTCAAGGAAATCGGCCAGCAATACGAGAAGCTGACCTTCAAGTACACCGGACCCTGGCCGCCGTACAACTTCGTCAACATCCGGCTGAAGCTCGAACGCGCGCATTAGTGCTGATCATCGACTCCCTGATCATCTCGGGCGTGCGGTTCGTCCTCGACAAGCTGGCGGCGGCGGTCGAGAGCGAGCTGAACGACGACGGCGTGCTGCGCGAGCGGCTGCTGGACGCCCAGATGCGGCTCGAGCTCGGCGAGCTGTCGCAGGACGAGTTCGACGAGCTCGAGACCGAGATCCTGGCCCGCATCCGCGAGATCAAGGAGCGCCGGCGCGGCGGCGAGCCGGCCGCGATTTCGCCGAAGGACATGAAGGTCACCGGGATCGAAGCCACGTTCGAAGGCGACGAACACTGACCAAGACGGACGACGCAACACGGACGGCAGTACGGTCGTTCGAGTTCGTCGGCGGCAAGGGTGGGGTCGGCAAGACCACGCACGCCGCCATGGCTGCGATCGACGCCGCGTCGCGGGGCCCCACGCTTCTCGTCACCACCGATCCTGCCTCCTCGCTGTCCGACGTCCTGAACGCCTCCGTCGCCGCCGAACCGTCGGCCGTACCGGGCGCGCGGCAGTTGTATGCGGCGAACGTGGATGCGCGCCGTGCGTTCGATCGCTGGCTGGCGCGCCGCCGCGGGCTGCTGGCGGCGATCGCGGTTCGCGGCACGTATCTGGACGATGAGGACGTGTCCCGGCTGCTGAAGCTGTCGCTGCCCGGGATCGACGAAGTGATCGGCCTGATGGAGGTCGTGCGGCTCGCGGGGGCGGAGGAGCACGGCGGAGCGTTCGACACGGTCGTCGTCGATACCGCGCCGACCGGCCATACCCTGCGGCTGCTCGCGGCGCCGGCGCTGCTCGGGCGCGTCGCGATCCTGCTCGATTCGCTCCAGGCCCATCACCGCGCGGTCGTCAGCGCCCTGCGCGGCGGCTACCGCGCCGACGCCGCAGACGCGATGATCCAGGAGCTCGACGCGGAAGGCACGGCGCTGTCGCGTCTGCTGCGCGACAGGCAGCGCACCCGGCTGACCTGGATCACCCTGCCGGAGCCGATGGCGCTGGAAGAGACCGCCGACGCGTTGGCCGCGCTGGAGCGGAGCGGCATCACGGTGTCGCGCGTGATCGTCAACCGGATGACGCCCGAGCCGGAGGGGCCGTGCACCTGGTGCACCGCCCGGCAAGCCTTCGAGTCGCGGGCACTCGCGCCGGCAGCGCGACGGTTCGGCGGACGCGAGCTCCTGGCCTTTCCCGAGCGCCGCCACGAGCCGCGCGGCGTTGCGGCGCTGCGGGCGGCGTTCAAGGACCTCGCGCCGTGGCGCGCCGCCGCGACCCCGCGTCGCCTGGAGCGCCGGGTGAGGATGGCGCCCCTCGATGGTCCCGCTGAAGCCGGACACCGTCTGAACTCCCGAGCCAGCCGGTCTCGCCAGCCGCGCCAGCAGGCGGCTTCCGGCGTGAACCGGAAGCTGATCCTGTTCGGCGGCAAAGGGGGCGTGGGCAAATCGACGTGCGCTGCAGCGGCCGCGCTCGATCTCGCGCGGACCGCGCGGGTGCTGCTGCTGTCGACCGATCCGGCCCACTCGCTCGGCGACGTCTTCGGCGCGCGCTTCGACAACGTGCCGCGTCCCGTTCCCGGCGGTCCGCCGGCCCTGCTGGTGCGCGAGATCGACGCCGCCGCGGAGATGGCGCGTTTCCGAGACAGATACATCGCCGCGGTCGACGAAGCGTTCGCGCGGATCGCGCGCACCGCGTCGGGCGACCGGGCCGCGTTCCGCGACCTCATCGATCTCGCGCCGCCGGGCATCGACGAGGTGATGGCGGTCGCGGAGGTGGCGGAGTCGGCGATCGGACCGCAGAGCCGCTACGACGTCGTCATTGCCGACACGGCGCCGACCGGCCACGCGCTGCGGCTGCTGCACACGCCGGCGGTACTTCGCGACTGGGCGCTCGCGCTCATGGCGATTCTGCTCAAGTACCGCGAAATCGTCGGCGCCGGCACGCTTGCATCGCTGCTGGTGCAGCTCTCGAAACGGCTGCGCGGCCTGCAGAGCGTTCTTGCGGATCCCGCTCAGTCGCGGTTCATCGTGGTGACGCGCGCCGCTGCCGTCCCGATTGCCGAATCCATGGAGCTGATCGCGGCGCTCCGCCCGATCGGGGTTCATGTGGGCGGGGTCGTCGTCAACGCGGTCGGCCGGGGCGAGTGCGGCCTGTGCCGCGCCGCCCTCGCCGAACAGAGGCGGGCCATCGCCCGGCTGCGCGCCGCGGTCGCCGCCGATGGTTACGCTATCATCGAGACGCCGGCCGAGATCCCGCCGCCGCACGGCGCCGCCGCGCTGTCGGCGTGGCGGACCGCGTGGCGGCTCACCTGATGGCCAAGGACTCCGCGACCTATCTCTACTGCGTGGTCAAGAGCGCGCGGCGCCCGGCGGCCGCGCGCGCGCCGCACGGGCTCGGCGGCGCCTCGCGGCCGGAGGCGCACGAGGCCGGCAAGGGGCTTTGGCTGATCGCCGCCGACGTACCGCTGGCGCAGTACGGTCCGGGCAGGCTCGAGCCTCGGCTTCAGGATCTGGACTGGGTCGCGACCGCCGCGGTCGGACACGAAGCCGTAGTCGAGTTCTTCTCGCGCCCGAAGGGCTCCGCGGTCATTCCGGCGAAGCTGTTCACGCTGTTCTCGTCCGTCGACAAGGCAATTGCGGACGTGGCGGCCCGGCGCGCCTCCATCGAGCGGGTGATGAAGCGGATCGCCGGCGCCGAGGAGTGGGGCATCCGCGTGACGCGGCGCCCCGTCGCGCCGTCCGCGGAGGAGAGTCCGCGCCCGGCGCCGATGACGGGTGCGGCGTTCCTCGCATCGCGCAAGGCGGCCCGCGATGCGGCCGCCAGCGCGAGAACGGCGGCGAGCGCGGCCGCGGAAGCGGCGTTCCACGCTCTCGCCAGACACGCGCGCGAGGCGACGGCCCGCGATCGCCGGCCCGAGCCTGGGACCAACCCGCCGGTGCTCGAGGCCGCGTTCCTCGTGCCGCTCTCAGCACGCGCCAGGTTCAAAGCCGAAGCACGCCGCCAGGCGTCTGCCTGCGACCGTGCCGCGGCCGATCTCGCGCTCACCGGGCCGTGGCCCGCCTACAACTTCGTCGGTGATCCCGCGTGAAACGGGCACGGGCCGGCAGGGCCGCTCCTCTCAAGCCGGCGCGCAAGGCGTCCACCGCCGTCGCCAGCCCGCGTCTCTCGACGGTGCCGGCGGAACCGCCGCCGCCGCGTCCCGACTCGCCCAGGCCCGCCGCGCGGGTCGCCCCGGCGAAGCTCTCCGTCAGAGCGCCGAAGTCCGCGAGTCCCGCCAGCCGCCGCGCCGCGCGCATCGTCGAGGGGGACGAGGAGTCGACGCTGCTCGATCTGATCGACAACCTGCTCGGCAAGGGGGTCGTTCTCAACGCCGATCTCATCCTCGCCCTGGCGAACGTCGACCTCGTCTACGTCCGCCTCTCGGCGCTGCTCTGTGCGGCGGATCGCATCCTGCCGGTGCGGCGCAGACATCCCTGATGGCGTGGTACGTGTTCGCGCTGGTCGATGCGCCGCCGCGCGGCGCGAAAGGCAAGGGGTTGTCGGGCGCGCTCGGATTGCGCCCGATCCCCGGCGGATTCGCCGTGGTCGAGCGACGGGCGGATGTGCCTCCCGCGGAATTCGCGCCACTGCAGCGCCACCAGGACGTCGTCGCGCAGCTTGCCGAGCGCGTTCCCGCCATCCTGCCGGTCCGCTTCGGCACGCTGCTGGACGATGCGGCAATCGACGAGGTGCTCGAGGATCGCGGCGCCGAGATCGCGGACGCGCTCGCAGCGGTCCGCGGGAAAGTGCAGTTCACGTGGCGGCGCCGGACCGCCCCGCACGCGAAATCCTCGCCTCCGCGCGCGGCCCGTTCACTCAGAGAAGGGGAGCCGTCCGGCGCGGAGTACCTGCGCCGCGCCGCGAGAGCCGCCAGGGCGGCGCCGCCGCCGGCGTGGCGGCCGCTGCGCCGCAAGCTGGCGCCGCTCGTCGCGGCGGAGCGCTATCAGCCGGCCACCGCGACGACGCCCGAGTCCCTTTACCACCTCGTGCGGCGCGACGCCGTCAAACGCTACGCGGCGCTCGGCGCGGCGCTCAGCGACGCGGATGCGCGATTGACGGTGACGGGGCCGTGGCCGCCCTTCGCCTTCGCGGCGGCACTGCTATGACGCGCGGCGCAAGGCGGGTCACACGGGCAGGAGGTGCCGGACGGGCGAAGCGCCCCGCGGCGGGGAAGGGCGCCGAACCCGCGGCGGCGCGCGAGATCGAAGCGATCAGGAAGCAGATCCAGGGCGTGGCTGCCGCGCCGCCGCGATGGAACGCGAACCCTGACGACGTGCGCAAGTCGGTGTTGAAGCTGGTACTGACCCTGGTCGAGTTGATCCGCCAGCTGCTGGAGCGCCAGGCAATCCGCCGCATGGAGGCGGGCACGCTTACCGGCGACGAGACCGAGGCAGTCGGACTCGCGCTGATGCGGCTGCAGGACACGATCCTCGACCTGGCGAAGCAGTTCGACATTCCGCCGGACGAGTTGAATCTCGATCTCGGACCGATCGGGAAGTTGATGTAGCGGCCGGTTCTACTCCTCGTCGGCCGGTCCGCCGCCCACCTTCGCCACGTCCTGCTGGCTCACCCGGTCGGTGTTGAACTTCTGCGCCGAGGCGATGATCCGGTCGAGCGCTTCGTCGAAGTCGAACGACGTCGCCTTCGAGAAGCGGGTGTAGTTCACCCGCGCGACGACGAACGGTTTCAGATACGGGCTGGTCAGTCCTTTCGCTTTCAGCTTCTCGACCGCCGCGCTCACCGCGTCGTCCAGCTTCAGGATCTTGCGGCCGCGGCGCAGGCGCTCCTTCAGCGCGTCGCTGATCGGTTCGTCGAGGAACTCGTCCACCCGGCGCAGGATCGACTGGTAGGCGCCGCCGCTGAGGCGCGGGCGCTCCTCGTACGCGGCGCCGAGCGTGAGGAACGCGGGCTGCTCGAATTCGAAGGCGAATGCCGACTCCTGCTCCCCCTTGGAGGTCCTGGCGCCGGCGAGCGCGCGCGCCATGCGGATGGTTTCCAGCGACTTCTCGCGCAGGTTGTGCGCCTTCTCCGTGTTGAGCGCGAGGATCTTGAACGCGACGCTGGCATCGGGCACCAGCAGCGCGATCACGGTCTTGCCGCCGAGCTTCCTCAGCGCCTGCAGGCGATGGTTGCCGTTCGGCGTCCAGTACTTGTCCTCGTGATGGATGGCGATGATCGGATCGAGGAAGAGCCCGATCTTCTCGAGCACGGTCATCAGGCGCTTCACGTGGGCGTCGGAGGGATCGCGCTGGTAGGGCGTCGGCTCCACCGTCGAGATCGGCAGCGCCACGAGGAGCAGCGGATGTCCGCCGAACGGCTCGTTGTAGCGTCCGAGCACGCTGCCGCCGTCGGCGGCGACCTGCCCGGCGAGCGCGTCCAGCGTCCCGTCCGCGACGCGGGCGGTTTCGGGCGCGGTGAGACCGACCGTCCCAGCCGCCACCTTCTTTCGACGTACGGGCTTCTTTTTCGCCATGTCGCTGTGCTGCGGCCTGAAGATCGCCTACAGCTTCGGCACCTGGAAGATATAACAGCCGGGCGTGACCAGCACGCGGCCGTCCCTGGTGAAGAACAGGCTGTTGGGCGTCAGCGTGTCAGCCCCTCTGAACTGCACCGTCTTGATCTTGTCGCCCGAGCGGTCGTAGACGTAGGTGAATGGCGCGGTCAGCGCCACCCACAACCGCCCCGTCCGATCGACGGCCGCGGTCCGGATCGCCGCCGGGACGATGGGCAGCAGGTTCTTCTCGACCTGCCGCTTCGGCCACGCCGTCGGCATCGTCCGCAGATACGCGTCCATCTCGGGGCCTTCGACGTGCCGCTCGAAAAGCTGGCGGCCCTGCGCGTCGTACTTGCGGAACACCGGCACGCCGGCGCTGAACACGAAATAGAACCCGCCGGTCGGATCGACGAGCGGGAAGCCGCTGTTCAGGGCGAGGTGGACGTTGGGATCCGCCTGCCCGGTGCTGCGCAGCTCGCCGATGGCGCGCGACGGCGCGCCGTTGAACGTCAGCTCGGTCATGAGCGAGCCCTGCTCGGGCTGGTTGATGAGGATGGTCGTGCCGGTGAACTGGATCGAGCCGATGCCGCCGAGCACGAACGACTCCATCGTCACGCGCGGCACCTGCCGGCCGGGAAGCGCGAATCCGCCGAGACGGCCGCCGCTCGCGGTGAACGTCTGGATGCGGGCCCCGTCGAACGGCGCGTCGCCGATCACGAACGTGCCGTCGGCGGGATCGATGTCGAACGCGCTCGGATCGATCACCCGTCCCGCTTCGGCGCCCACCTCGATGATTTTCTTGACGGTGTCGCCGGTGACCGTGTACACGGCGTGCGCCCGCCGGTCGAAGACGAAGTACTGGCCGCTGTCCGCCTGCTGGAACCCGATGGGGCGCTGAAAGGCGCCGGCGATGTGCGCCGGCAGTCCGCCGGTCGATCGCAGGACCTCGACCGGCAGCCGCGGGAGCGGCGACAGCGAGGCGGCGACGACGCAGGAGACGATCCCGAGCGCGCGCATGGTGCGCTCAGTATCGAGCCAGGTCTCGAACGGCCTTCAGCACGTCGCCGGACTGCGGCAGGATCGCTTCCTCGAGGTCCGGGTAGTAGGCCACCGGGGTATCGAGCGCCGCGACCCGGCGGACCGGCGCGTCGAGGTGCTCGAACAGCTCGTCGGCGATTCGCGCCGCCAGCTCGGCGCCGAAGCCGCAGGTGAGCTGATCCTCGTGCGCGATCACCACGCGGTTGGTCCGGCGCACCGCCGCGACGATCGTCTCCCAGTCGAACGGCATGATCGTGCGCAGGTCGATGACCATGACGCTGATGCCGTCCTTCTCCGCCTGCTGCGCCGCCAGCAGCGAGCGCTGCACCAGCGCCCCCCAGGTGAGGACCAGGACGTCGGTGCCGTCGCGGCGGACGGCGGCCTTGCCGAACGGCACCATGTAGTCGGAGCCGGGGTACTCCCCTTTGTTGTAGGTCTGGCGGTAGAGATGCTTGTGCTCGAGGAAGAGCACCGGATCGTCACAGCGGATCGCGGTGCGCAGGAGACCGGCGGCGTCCTGCGCGTTGGACGGGAACACGATGCGGATGCCGGGGCAGTGCGCGAAGATGCTCTCGCCCGACTGCGAGTGATACGGCGCCCCGCCGCGCAGGTAGCCGCCGATGGCGGTCCGGATCACCATCGGGCACGAGAAGGCGTTGTTCGAGCGGTAGCGCAGCATCGACATCTCGTCGCGCATCTGCATCATCGCCGGCCAGATGTAGTCGAAGAACTGGATCTCGACCACCGGCTTGATGCCGCGCACCGCCATGCCGACGGCGCGGCCGATGATGTTGGCTTCCGCGAGCGGCGAGTTGAACACGCGGGTGCTGCCGAACGCGCGCTGCAGGCCGTGCGTGACCTTGAAGACGCCCCCCTTGCCCGGCACGGACTCCAGCGACGCTTCCCGGCTGCAATCCGCGACGTCTTCGCCGAAGACGACGATGCGCGGGTTGCGCGCCATTTCGTCCTTGAGCGTGCGGTTGATGGCGGAGACCATCGTCTCCGGCTTCCCCTCGCTGCGAAGCTCCGTGCTGAACGCCGCCGACGCCGGATCGACGTCCGGCGAGTAGACGTAGCGCGTCGCGGTGTCGCGCGACGGCTTCTCGGAGCTGATGGCGGTGTCGGCCGCGGCGTTCACCTCGGCTTCGACCTCGCGGACGATGTCCTTCAGCTCCGCTTCGGTGGCGACGCCGTCGGCGACGATCACGGTCGCGAGCCGGGTGATGGGATCGCGCTTGGCTTCGGCGGCGCGCTCGTCGGCCGTCTTGTACAGCTTCTCGTCGTCCGAGAGCGAGTGCGAGTACGGCCGGATCACGCGGGCGTGGACGAGCGCCGGCCCCTTCCGCGCGCGCGCGTATTTCACCGCCGCCGTCATGGCCTTGTAGGACTCGAGGAAGTCGGTGCCGTCGACGCTCTGGACGAGCAGGCCCGGGAACGACGCCACCAGCTTCGAGAGATCGCCGCCGGCGGTCTGCACTTCCACCGGCGTCGAAATGGCGTAGCCGTTGTCCTCGATCAGATAGACCACCGGCAGCTTGAGCGTGCAGGCGGAATTCAGCGACTCCCAGAATTCCCCTTCGCTGGAGGTGCCTTCGCCGATCGAGATGTAGACGACTTCGTCGGACGCGTAGCGCGACTCCCGCCCGTCGATCGCCGTCACTCGCTCGTACAGGCGCCCTGCCTCCGCGGTGCCGATGGCGTGCAGGCACTGCGTGCCGGTCGGACTCGACTGCGACACGATGTTGAGCTGCCGGTGACCCCAGTGCGACGGCATCTGGCGTCCGCCGGAGTTGGGATCGTCCTTCGCCCCGACGGCGCCGAGCAGCATCTCGAGCGGCGTCATGCCGAGGGTGAGGCACAGCGCGCGGTCGCGATAGTAGGGGTGGAACCAGTCGTGACCCGGCTTCAGCACCATGCCCGCGGCGGTGAGCACCGCTTCATGTCCCGCGCCGCTGATCTGAAAGAAGATCAGGCTCTGGTTCTTGAGTTGGATCTCCTTGTCGTCCAGCTTCCGCGACAGCACCATCGTCCGATAGGCGCGGAGGAGATCTTTGGGGGACAGGCCTTCGTGCGTGCGCGGGTTCGCTTCGCGGGTGGCGGCCGCCTTCATCGACGCCATTATATAATCCCCCGGTGCCGCCACCCGTCAGCCTGTATCGCTGGGACGAGCTCGCGCTGGAGAAGGTGACCGAGATGATCTCGCGCAAGATCGTGACCGGCGAGCGCGAGATGCTGGCGCAGATTTATCTCAAGAAGGGCGCGCTCGTGCCGATGCACAACCACGAGAGCGAGCAGATGACCTACGTGCTGCAGGGCGCCCTCAAGTTCCTCATCGCCGGCGAGGAAATCACCGTCCGTGAAGGGGAAGTGCTCCACATTCCCTCCTGGGTCGAGCACCAGGCCGAGGCGCTCGACGACACGTTCGAGCTCGATCTGTTCGCCCCCATCCGCCAGGACTGGCTCGATCATACCGACACGTACTTCCACCGAGAGTAGCCAGCAACGCCGGTGAGCGAAGGTGAACCCGTAGGCCCGACCCTGGCGCCGGGGGCGCCGGCCAGACCCAGGGTCGCCCTCGTCTGCGCCGCGAGCAAAGGGCTCGGCCGCGCCGCCGCGGCGGCGCTGGCGCGGGACGGATTCCAGGTGGCCATCTGTGCGCGAGGGCGCGAGGCGCTGGCCGACGCCGAGCGCGCGCTCGCCGCAGCCGGCGCCGAGGTCCTCGCGATCCCCGCCGATCTCTCCAATGCGGCGGACGTGGAGCGGATCTTCGCGGCGACGACGGCGCGGTTCGGCGGGCTGGACGTGCTCGTGACCAACACCGGCGGACCGCCGTCCGGGCCGTTCATGGCGTTCGACGAGCGGGCATGGATCCAGGCCATCGACTCGCTGCTCCTGAGCGTCGTCCGGCTGTGCCGCGGGGCGATTCCCCTGCTGCGCCAGCGCGGCGGCGGACGCATCATCCACATCACGTCCATCTCAGTCAAGCAGCCGATCGAAGGGCTGGTGCTGTCCAACGCGCTCCGCTCGGCGGTCACGTCGCTCGCCAAGACACTGTCGGTAGAACTTGCCCGGGACCGCATCCTCGTGAACTGCGTGGCCCCCGGCTACACCCGCACCGATCGCGTCGTCGAGCTGTCGCAGGCGACCGCTCGACGGGACGGGATAACCGCGGAACAGGCCGACGAGCGCGTCGTCAGTCAGATTCCCCTCGGGCGCATGGGAACTCCCGAGGAGTTCGCCGCGGTGGTGGCGTTCCTCGCCTCGCCTGCCGCGTCCTTCGTGACGGGCGTCACGATTCCCGTTGACGGTGGGTGGACGAAGGGACTGGTCTGATGCGGCTCCCCCCGGATCAATGCACGTGGCGGTTCCAGTGCGATTTGTCCGAGCGTCCGCCTGAATAGACGTCGAACTTGCGGCGCATCCGGTTCATTCTCCACTTCAGATAGCGGTACTTGATTTCCGCGGTGAATCCGCCGCGGCCGCTCTGCAGGTACGCGTAGCCGACGGCGATCCCGCCCAGGTGCGCCACCGCGGCCACGCCCCCGCTGCCCTCGATCGCGACGATGAAGTTGATGGCGCCGAGGATCATCACGAAGTACTTCGCCGGCACCGGGAAGAAGAAGAACATCAGGATCGGGCGGTTCGGAAAGTACAGCGCGTAGGCGAGCAGCAGACCGAAGATCGCGCCGGACGCGCCGACGATCACGTCGTCGTACGTCGCCCGTGCGGCGGCGAACGGCAGCAGCGCGATGAGAATCGACAGAATGCCGGCGCCGATGCCGGTGACCGCGTAATAGCGGACGAAGAAGCGCGTCCTCCACAGCCGCTCGAGCTCCACGCCGAACATCCAGAGCGCGAGCATGTTGAACAGGATGTGCGTTGGCGCGCGCGCGTGCAGGAACATGTAGGTCACCGGCTGCCACAGCCAGTACTGCTCGACCACCTGTTCGGGGATCAGGCCCAGCCACAGCACCAGGCGCGGAAAGATGAGCGTCGCCACGTACACCGCGATGTTCGCGTAGAGCAGCGCGCGGACGGCCGGCGTCATCGGACCGGGCCCGAACGAATACGCGACGGTGGAGAGGCTGGGATGGCGCGGCATGGCAGGACCCGTCGGGTATCGTACCACGCAAATCTCAGGCCTGCGGCGCGCGCTCCGGCAGGCGCGTCGAGACCGCCGCCGCCACCAGCGGAATGAACGCGAGTCCCAGTAATGTCGGTTCGATGCCATAGCGATCGGCAATCGCGCCGACCAGCGGCACGCTGAATCCGCCCATCCCCCAGGCGAAGCCCATCATCAGCGACGACACGGTCGCCGCGCTCACCGGCGCGAGCGCCTGCCCGAAGACGACGTTCACCGGCAGGGTCGACTGCAGGAAAAATCCCCCTGCCGCCAGCACGACGATGAACAGCCAGCCGGACAGCAGCGGCGCGGCGAGCAGGAAGGGGGTGGCCAGCACGAGCGACCAGATGATGACGCGGCGCGGCCCGTAGCGATCGGCCGCCGGCCCGCCGATGAACCCGCCGGCGCCGCTCGCGAACAGATAGGCGGCGACGATCGCCCCCGCCTCGGAGAGCGTGAGCCCGCGCCGGGTCAGCATGACCGGCACGAACGTCGCGAAGGCCAGGGAGGCGAGCGTGCGCAGGACAACGATCAGGTAGAGCAGCCCGAGCGGCTTTGCGTACGGGCGCAGCGCGCCGAACCCGCCGGAACTCGCATGATGCAGCGGAATCGGCGGCACGCGGGTCAGGAAGAACGCGATGACGATCAGCCCGGGGATGGCCAGCAGCGGCGTCCAGCTCAGTCCGAGGTGCTGCGCCGCGGGGGCGAAGAGCAGCGGTCCCATCGAGAAGCCGAGCGTGCCGCCGGTGATGTGCACCGACATCGCCAGCCCGCGCTGATCGCCGCCGAGCCGGTGCGCCAGCGCGGCGGCGGGCGGATGGAACGCCGCCCCGCCGAGGCCGCCGACGATCAGCAGCGCCGCCAGCACCGGCGCGTTGGGCGCGACGCCGACGAAGCTCAGAACGGTGACGGCGATCACCGGGCCGATCATCACCAGCGCGCGGGGGCGCCAGCGATCGGCAACGTGGCCGAATCCGACCTGCGCCACCGACGCCGCCATCTGGTAGAGCATGGTCAGCGTGCCGGCCGCGGCGAGCGACAGATTGAGCTTGGGAATCAGCAGCGGAAGGAGCGGCGCGTAGATATTGCCGTATCCATCCACCATGAAATGTGCGCTGGCCATCAGCAGCACGGTCGGGTGAATGCGTTTCAAATGTCCACCGTATCAAATCTCGGCGCCAATCGCGCTATGCTGGGCCGGCTGTGCCGCGGCAGGCGCTGAAATGCCCACCGAACGCCCTCTGACGATCGACCCGGTGCTGGACGCCGGCCCCACGCTGACGGACCAGGCGGCCGTGGGCGCGCAGTGGATGCTGACAGCCGGCACGGTGGGCGCCGTCCTGCAGATGGCGTTCGGCATCGTGCTGGCGCGGATGCTGACGCCGGAAAGCTTCGGCCTCGTCGCGCTGGCGTTCGTCGTGCTCGGCGCGGCGCGTCCGCTGTGCGACTTGAGCATCGGCAACGCCGTGGTGCAGCGCGCCGATCTCACGCCACGGCACATCCGCGTCGCGTTCACCTGCTCGCTGCTGCTCGGCATCACCGGCGCCGCGCTGATCGCCGCCTTCGCTCCGCTCGCCGCGGCGCTGATGCGCGATGCCGAGGTCGCGCCGGTGCTGCGGGTGCTGGCGATCGAGTTCGCGATCGCCGGCACGACGATCGTGGCCGGCGCGCTGCTCCGCCGCCGGATGGACTTCCGCCGCATCGCCTGGATCGAGACGGGCACCAGCGCGATCGGCTACGGCGTCGTCGCCGTGATCCTCGCGGTTCTCGGCTACGGCGTGTGGAGCCTGGTCTACGGCGCGCTGACCCATTCGGTGCTCGCGTCGGTGTGGTTCTTCTCCGTCTCGCCGCACCCGTGCCGGCCGCTGCTCGCGGCGCGCGAGCTCCGCGATCTGCTGCGGTTCGGCATCGGCGCGTCGGTGAGCGGACTGGTGCACCACGCGGCGATGACGGTGGACAACTTCGTGGTGGGGCGCTGGCTCGGCGCCTCCGCCGTCGGCACCTACAGCCGCGCCTACCATCTGGTGAACACGCCGAACCGGTTCTCGATCGTGTGGACCGCGGGCGTGCTCTTCCCGGCGCTGGCGCAGGCGCAGTCGGACGCGGCGCGTCTCGGGCGGGCGTATCTCTCGGTCACGCAGCTCACCGCCATGCTCGCGGCGCCCGGCATGGTCGCGCTCGCGATTGCCGCGCCGCACCTGCTGAGGTCCGTGTACGGGCCGCAGTGGGTCGATGCCGCGATACCGCTGCAGATCCTCTGCCTCGCGGGCTATCTGCGAGCGCTGTATCAACTCGGCGCCGTCGTCGCGCAAAGCGTCGGCCGGGTGTACGCGGAGCTCTGGCGGCAGACCGCGTACGCCGGGCTGGTGGTGGTCGGCGCCGTCGCGGGTACGCGATACGGTCTGCCCGGCGTCGCCGCCGGCGTCGACGCCGCGATCATCTTCATGTTCGTGGCGCTCGGCCAGCTCGCGCTGCGCGTGACCGGGCTGTCGTGGCTCGCGTACCTGCGCGTGCAGATGCCCCCCCTGATCACCGCGGCGGCGGTCTGCGCGATCGCGATGCCGGTGCGGCTGCTGCTCGAAGCGATGCGGCTTCCGAGCGGCGCGATCACGTTCGGCGTCCTCGCCGCCGCGGCGATTCCCTGGGCGGTCGGCGGACTCTGGCAGCTCGGCGAGCCGCGTTTCGAGCGGCTGCGCTCGCGACTGCCCGCCCCGGTCGCGGCGATGGCATTCGCGTTCAGACGCTGCATCGCCGCGCCGCAGGAATAGCGGACACTATCCGGGAACGGGCAGCGTGCGGATGCGCACAGCCGTCCCGCATCCGAACGGTTTGTCAAGGATGTAAAGCCGCCGGCAAAGTAAAAAGGCCCCCGCCTTTCAGCGGAGGCCCCATGGAGGATGGATGAGAGGCTTGTGCGTTGCCTTTCAAAATGATTAGACGATGCATGGCGGAAAAAGTTTGCATCACCCGCCGAGCTTTTTGCGGACCATTTCGTTGACGGCCTTGCCGTCCGCCGATTTGCCGGCGAGCGCACTCATCACCGCCTTCATCACGCGCCCCATGTCCTTCGGTCCGGCGGCGCCGGTTTCCTTGATCGCCGCGTCCACCGCCTGCTCGAGATCGGCGGCGCTTGCCGCAGGCGGCGCGTAGCGCTCCAGGATCCCGACCTCCGCCGTTTCCTTGTCGACCAGGTCCTGGCGGCCGCCCTTCGTGAACTGCTCGATCGAGTCGCGCCGCTGCTTCAGCAGCGAGGCGAGCACCTGCTGCATCTCGCTCTCCTCCAGGGGCCGTCCCTTGGCGACCTCGCCGTTCATCAACGCCGCCTTGACCATGCGCAGCGCGGAGAGCTTCACCGCGTCGCGGGCCTTCATCGCTTCCGTGATGTCGCGTGAGATCTGCTCGCTCAATGTCATGGGACCATCCTATCCGAGCGTCTGCCACCAGTGCCCGAACCCCGTCCAGATCGTGCCGGCCAGCAGCGCCGCCGCGCCCGTGCGCCACCACATCCGCGATGCCGGCGGGCGCTCCCCCCACGCCGACGAGGCGCCGTATGCGGCGGCGAGTGCGACGACCGGAGCCGCGGCGAGGTAATAGCGCATGTCCACCGGTGTGAGGATGCCGATCGCCAGAAAGATCGCGCAGGCGCCGGCCCACCCGCCCAGCGTGAGCGTGAGCGCGTCGGCGCCGCGCCGGAAGAGCCGCAGCGCGCCGAACGCCGCCAGCAGGAGCGCCGGCACGCCATAGTGAATGCGCACCGAGTAGGGCACGCCCGCCAGCCGATTGCCGGCGGTGCGTCCGCCGGCGTCCGCCGCGTTCGTGGCGGTCTCCTGGGCGATGCGGGCGAATTCCGACCGGTAGGTGTCGGCGAAATGCGCGTAATAGATCGCCGTCGCCGCCAGCGCCGCGACGACCGCGCCGATCGCGATCGCGATCGCCGTGGATCGCAGCGCCGCGCCTCCGCGCACCGCCATGAGCGCCGCGGTCGCAAGCGCGGCCACGCCGAGGATCGCGGCGGTGCTCGTGTGCGACAGATACGCGGCCGCGAGCACCACCGTCAACAGCAGCACCGTCATCACGCGATCGAGACGCACGGCGCCGTATCCGGCAAGGACCAGCGCGCCCAGCGCCAGCGACTGGGCGAAGGCGTTCGTGAGATTGCCGGTCGTGAGAACGGCGAATGTCGCCGGCAGCAAGTGATACATCGCGACGCCGATCGCTGCCGCCAGCCGATCGCGCCATGCCGCGGCGACGACGGTGTAGAGCAAGGCGGCACAGACGACGTCGACGGTGGTTGTGACAACGCGCAGCAGGATCACGTCCCCCGCACCGCGGCGCACGAGATCGGCGAAGGCCGCCGAGAACACGTAGAGGCCGGGAGGATACGGAAACAGGTAGCCGCCCGGCGCCGTCGACGTGAAGTACCACTGGCCGGCGAGCACGCCCTGGAACCGGTGCGCGTGGAACATCGCGTCTCCGATCGGCATGTCGGGGTGGAGCAGGACCAGCAGCTTCAGAAACAGCGCCGCGGCGGAGAACGCGATCGCGAACCGTGCGGTGTTGCGCGGCTTGCCCCCGCGCAGCCGGAACGCGAGCGCGATCGCCCCGAGCGCGATGCCGATCGCGAAGCCGAGCGTGACCGCTCGGTCGGGGAAGTCGGTGAACGGACCGAAGCCGCGCGCGACGATCGCCGCGCCCCCCGCGCTGAGCAGCACGGCGCCGCCAATCGCCGCCGACGCGGTCACGCCGAGCACCGCCAGCGCCGCGCCGATCGGGGCAGCGGCGATCGCCGCCGCTTCGAGCGCCGGGCGCGGCACCAGCACGACGCGTTCGGGCGCCACGACGAGCCGATCGAGCATCACCCCGAGCGCGCGCGGATCCGCCGGGCCGGGCACTATCGTCGTCGAGCTGCGCAGTCCGAGCACGAGCCCGCGGCGGTCGGGGCGCGGCGGGATCGGAATCCGCAGGTCCGTCCAGCCAGCCGAGAGCTCGCGCGTCGCCAGCACCACCCCATCGGCGAGAACGGCGAGCGTGGGATTGTTCCCGGCGCGTGCGCCGCGCACCCGTACGTCGGCGATCCACGGACCGGTGCGATCGAGGCCGGGCAGCCGAACGACCGCGTCAGCGCCGGTCCAGGCGAACGTCAGCCGGGTCGCCTCGTCGCGTTCCGGGCCGTAGATGCCCGACACGTTGCGCGGCAGATCGCGATCGAACTCGATGCGAAGCGCCGGGTGCCACGCGTAGAGCACCGCGACCCATGCGGCGCCGAGCAGGCCGGAGATCAGCGCCGTGACGGCGGCCTTGGCGACGATCCTGGTCATCGCCGTACGACGCCCGCGTAGACGTCCCAGTATCGCCGCGCCACCGCGCCGGCGCGGAAGCGCTGCTCGATGATCAGGCGCGTCGCGTCGCGCGTGCGGCGCGGCTCGTCGAGCGCGCTCGCGATCGCCCCGGCGAGCGGCCCGGGCTGCTCGCGCGGCACGACGGTCACGTCGTCGCCGAACACGCGGTTCAGCTCGACGCCGCCGGGATTGTCAGACGAGACGACGGGTGTGCCGGACGCGAGGGCTTCGACCGCCACGGTGGGCAGCGCTTCCAAGAGAGACGGCAGGACGAAGAGGTCTGCGGCGGCGCAGTACCGTGCGACCACGGCGTTGTCGACCAGGCCGGCGAACGTGACGCGGCGTTCGACGTCCAGCGACCGCGCGAGCGCCTGCAGCTCCGGCAGCAGCGCGCCGGTGCCGCAGATGACCAGGTGCGTATCCGGGTGGGCGCGGAGGATCGCCGGCATGGCCTGCAGCAGATGGCGCTGCCCGGCCAGCGGATGCAGCCGCTTCACGTTGACCAGCACCTTCGAGCACGCCAGGCCGAGCGCGCGGCGCACCGCGAGCATCTCCGCGCGGTCGTGAAAACGAAAGGACGCGGCGACCGGCGGATAGATGACGGAACAGCCGGGACGATCGAGCCCCAGCTCGCCCGCCCGCTCGTGCAGCCGCTGGCTGTAGAACGTCACCGCGTCGGCGTGACGATACGCGCTGGTGAAGAGATCGACGCCGGCCTTGCGCCGGTAGTGCCAGATCTCCGTCCCGTAGAGCGTCAGCACGACGGGCTTGCGAAGCGTGCGGGCGAGGCGGGCGGACAGCTCGGGCAGCAGGCCGTTGCTGTGCACGTGCACGATGTCGGCGGAGGCCAGCAGCGGGCGCGCTTCGCGCCGGATGCGCAGGGCGCCGGCGATCGAGCCGAGGCGGAAGAACCGCTGGGCGGGCGAGCGCCTGGTGCGGGGAATCCACGTGACGTTCTCACGCGGCTCCGCCGGCCCGCCCACTGGCGGATGCGCGATGAAGTGGACGCTGTCGCCGCGCTCGCGCGCCCACTCTCCCAGGTGGTGCGGCAGCAGCGCGTTCGCGGCCTGGTCGGGCGGCAGATGCGGCGTCACGTGGAGGATTCTCACGGCTGCCGGGTGCCGGGTGCGGAGTGCGCGGGTCCGCCGTAGCCGCGGCGGAACTCGGTGAAAGTGGCGGGTCGGGCGTTCAGCGTTGCCGTCGCATATGCGAAGAAGCGTTCGAGGCGTTCGCAGAAGGCGGCGAGTTCGGCGGACGTGCGGTTGTACGGGCTGCCGCCGACGATCGCCTCGCTGGAATGGAACAGCAGGTTCAGGACCGGCTCGCCCGCGGCGGCGAGGTCGTGCGCGAGCGCCTTCATGTCGTCCAGCGACGAGTACGACGGGCGCAGCCAGCGCACGCGGGCGATGCCCAGCTTGCGCAGCACGCGCTTGGTGGTGTACGGCCGCGGCGCGCGGGCGTAGAGATACTGCACCGCCCTGGGCAGGCGGCGATTCAAGGCGGCCGACACCGGCACCTCGAGCAGGTTGCTCGTTCCCGGCCGCGTCGCGTTGTCGTAGGCCAGGAAATACGGCGTCAGCGGCGCCTCGACGAAATCGGGCCCGCGTTTGTGCCCCTCGTAGAAGAGCGGCGCGACGCTCGACTCGATCAGGTAGCCCTCCCGCTCGAGCGCGGCGACGTGAGCGGCGGAGAACCCGAAGCGGCCCGAACGGTACGACACCGGGCGCGCGCCGACCGCGTCCGCGATGGCGGCCGTCAGCGAGGCGAGCTGCGCCTCGAATTGCGGCAGCGGCAGGCTCGCCGCATACGCATGCCGCCGGACGTCATCGGCGGTGCACGGCGGCGTCTCCCAGGCATGGTGATGCGCGCCGATCTCGCAGTCGCCGCGCCCCTTCAGCTCGCGCAGCACCTCCGCCGAGCGCGCGTCGGTGGCCACCGGATAGGTAATCACGTAGGTCGGACGCACGCCGTGGCGGGCGAACAGCGCGTGCAGCGCCGGCAGCGCATAGATGTTCTCGAAGCGCTGGTTCAGCCGCGCCTGCGCGTCCCACTGATTGTCGCCTTCGGTGTCGATGCCGACGAGTAGATGCATGTGTCGAGCGCGTCACCGGTCCTGATCGGAATCGCCGAGCGTGACGTGCCAGTGGTCGGTGTTCTCGTAGAAATCCGGCGGCACGTCCGTGCCGTTCACCTTGACGACGAACTCCATCGTCGATTTGACGACGAAGTAGCCCGACTTGCGCAGGATCCGGCGAAAGCCGGCGTGCATCGCGAACGTGCGGATCTTGTCCGAGTCCGCCTGCCGCGCTTCGCGATCGACCCAGTGCAGCAGCGTGGCGATCCCCTGCTCGTCGTCGGGATCGGCGAGAAAGTCGACCAGCAGCGTCACCCGTCCGCGCGGCTCGTGCAGGTGCCGGTAGACCGCGTACCCGGCGGTGCTGCCCTCGCGGACGAGCGCGGCAATCGAATAGCGGACGTGCGGCGCGGTGGCGAACTTCCAGTTCAGATACGCCGCGTCGCGGCGGACGGCGAGGTCGAACTTGGGCGCCACCCGTTCCCACAACGCGGTGAAGCTCTCGTCGAAGCGGTGGATGACCCGCACTTCGGCGCTCAGCGGACGCGAGCGCGCCACGATCATCACGAAGGGCCAGGTGAGGAACGAGATGAAGCGGTTGAGCGGCACCGGCCAGCGCGGGTGACGGAACGCGCGGCGGGACAGCGGCTTGATCAGGCACGGCACCGGCCCCACGTCGGGCCACTTGAGTTTCTGGAACAGGCGGTACGAGGCCTCCGAGAGACCGAGGCCGAGCGAGGCGCCGACGTTGCGGTCCCAGGTCCGGAACAGCACTTCGCCCAGGCCGCGGCGCTGCCGTTCGGGAGCGACCATCACGTCCATGCCCCACGATCCGACGACCTCGCGCCCGCGGACCGACAGGCGCACCGGCATCGTGGCGTACTGACCGATGATGGCGGGGCCTTCCCGCGCCACCCAGATCTCCGGTTCCCCGCCGGGATTGTTCGGGTTCTTCCTGTACTGCCACTCCCAGCGCAGGCGGCTCGCTTCGGCGGCATCGTTGCCGAAGACGCGGCGATACAGCGCTTCGACGGAGCGGCGGTCGTCGGGACGGTAGCGATCGACGTCGGGAACGGGCATGCGGCGCTATGCTCCCGCCTGCCCCGGGCGAGCGGAGGGAGCCGAAGGGGCGCCCGCGTGGGCGAGCACGTATTCCATGTTCGAGATGAAGATGTCGCGGGTGAGGCCGTCTTCACGGACGGCGTCGGCGAGGAACGCCGGCAGACGGCGCACCGTCCCGGTCACGTGCAGCTCTTCCCGCACGATCGCCAGGCCGGCGGACGCAATCCGCGCGCGCAGTCCCGATACCGTCACTTTCTCCAGCAGATCGTCCTCCTTGGTCTGTCCCCTGCGCGCGAGCTGGATGAACGAGTTCTCGTGCGCCGGCTCCTTCAGCGTCCACGGCGCGTGACGGGCGAGCCAGCTGAAGGTGGCAAACGCGACGCGGCGTCCGGCGAGGAGATGCAGCGGAAGCTGGAGCCTCAGCCGCGGGAGGTGCGCGCCGGCGAACGACAGATACGGCGAGGTCGAGAGATACATCCGTCCGCCGGCCGCGAGCACGCGCGCGCACTCGCGCAGATACAGTCCTGCGTCCGCCACGTGTTCGATGACCGCATGCGACAGCACCAGATCGAAGACCCCGCCGGCGAACGGCAGCGCCATGCCGTCGGCGCGCGCGAAACGGACGTTCCGCACGCCCCGTTCCCGCGCCAGCCGGACGCCGGCGTCCCCGAACCGGTCGATTGGATCGATACCCACCGCTTCGCGGACCTCCTCGGCGAGCGACAGCGGCATGCCGCCGCCGCCGCACCCCGCGTCGAGCACGCGGCCGCCGACCGCGACGCCGGCGCGCTCGAGGAATGCGATCACCTTGGCGCTGCGGTAATACTCGAACAGGGCGTAATCGTATTCGGAGCGGAAGCGCTGGTCGGCGTGCGCCTTGATGGCGCGCTCGTCAATCGCGCGCACGCTTCTCGATCAGCGCGGCCGTGTCGTGGCCCGAGCGCGTTTCCGCGACGTCGAACGTCATGATGATGCGCCATCCCGGATAGGCGGCGAGCACGTCGAGGATCTGGTCCCCCTCGTAGCCGATTTCCGGATCGGTATACGTCAAAATATACCGCACATCCCAGCGGTCTTTCCGGTCGGCATAGTTGCCGAACTCGTGCCCGATGAAGATGGGGCGGATTCGATTCTCGAGCGCCAGGCCGTTGGCGAGCTTCCCCTGCACGGCCGTTCCCGGCGGCAGCACGCGGCCGAGCGCAATCGACGCGGCGTAGTTTTCATACGTGCGGTGGCGCGCGTAGTCGACGAACTGCGCCAGGTGCCAGGTCATCGCCAGCCCGAGAAAGCCGCCGGCGAACGCAGGCCGCCATCGCAGCGACGTCAGCAGCCGGGCGGCGCGCGCCCACCCCAGCAACAGCACCGCGACCATCACCAGTGCCGAGACGACGGCGAGCCGGACCGGCATCCGGAACACGTTCGCGCGAACCTGCTCGAGGAACGGCACCCGCACCAGCGGTCCGAACAGCACGTAGGCGCTGTAGAGCAGCAGCGGCGCGGCGAGCAGGACCCGCTTGCGCGGCACGTCGGCGGCTTCGGCCGGCAGCAGCGTGCCGCGCGCGAGCACGATGCCGGCGAGCGCCACGAGCACGGGGATCAGGAACACGAAGCGGCGCTCGTTGCCGACGTCGTGCACGAGCAGCTCGATCGAGCCCACGGCGAGCCACAGCAGCAGCAGGCGCTCGCCGTCACCGGCCTGCCGCCAGCGGACCGCGATCCCCCACCCGCCGAACAGGCCCAGACACAGCGCGAACCACATCCGGCTGAACGTGTCGTGGATCACCGGAAACCACGAGAATCGCATCGCCAGCGACGCCAGATCGTACGAAGGCTTGCGCGTCACCGACATCTGCCAGTTGTAGAACTGATAGTCCGCCCAGTGCGGCAGCACGAAGAAGAGTCCCACCGCCGCAAACGACGCCGCCAGGCCCGCGATCGTCCACGACGCAGACGTCCGCTCACGATCCAGCATCCGGGCAGCGACGACCAATCCCAGCGCCCCGACATAGAACGCCGCCGCGGCCTTGGTGAAGAACGCGAGCGTGGCGCACACCCCGGCGAGCGCACCCCACATCGGCTGTTTCTCCGCGCGGGTCGAGCAGTACCACGACGCCACGATCAGCGCCGCCATCAGCGACTCCATGATCGCGGCGCGGCCGTACATCACGTACACGTAGTTGGTGGCGAGCAGGCCGCCGGCGATCACTCCCGCGACGCGCCCCGCGATCCGGCACACGCCCAGCGCCAGCAGGACGACGGAGAGAAAGCCGGCGAGCTGGCTGACCAGGCGGGCCTGCCGGAGCCCGACGCCCAAGGTTTCGAACGCCGCGTACTCGAGCGCGGTGAACACCGGCGCGACGTAGACGGGATTCCAGTTGTCCAGCCGCCACGCGCCGAACAGCGCCTTGTTGCGCGCGTTGTGCGTCCACGCCCCTTCGTCGTGCCAGACGATGCCGACCGTCGGGCGCCAGGGGGGATCGGCGGCGGGGAAGATCACCCGCAGCGTCAGCGCCAGGAGCGCGATGGCGAGGAGTGCCGCAGCGAACCGGCGTTGGGTCATCGTCCGTTGCGCTCCCACGTGAGGAAGCCCTCGACCGCGTCCGGCACCTGGTGGTACTCGTCGCGCAGCCAGGCCACCAGCGCCGGCTGCGCCACGAAGAACCCGGCGGAGTCCGGGACGTCCGGAGCCCAGTCGCGCTTCTGCAGCACCACGTACGCCGGCGGCCGGCTCCGCAGCTCGTCGGCCAGCCCGGCGACGGCGTAGCGCGGATCCTGCGCGTTGAATCGCACGATCACCGGCCGGCTCCAGAAGAACCGCGAAGCGCTCCGCCGCTGCGCATACGCGTAAGCGCCCGGCGAGAAGCCGAAGACGTACACCGGCTCGTCCGGTCCGGTGCGGGACGCGAGATACGCCCCGAGGTCGATGTTGTCGAGCGCCGAAAACTTCTCGCCGCTGCGCGTTCCGCCGAACCGCGCGAGGTGGGTGCGTCGGTCGATGCGGCCGAACATGTACCGGGCGTCGTGCCAGACGTTCCGCGCCAGATCGGGAAACGGATCGGGCCCGGCGCGCCAGACGGCGATCGCCAGCAGGACGGCGACGCCGGCGCGAAGCGCGGGCGCCAACGGCTTGAACGCGATCGCGGCCCCCATTCCGGCGGCGAGCCCCAGCGCCGGCGAGGCCTGCAGGAAATACTGGGGCAGGTTGCGGCTGCCGTTGATCGCGATCGACAGGCAGGCGGCGGCGACCCAGACGATCGGCACCCACGCCGCGCGCCTCGCGCGGGCCGCGGCCAGGAGGACGCCGCAGCCGAGTCCTCCGGCGAGCCACAGCCCGTCGAGCCGCGCCCGCTCGAACGGGAATCGCACCAGATACCCGAGCATGTCCCAGCGGCTGGCATACGTCTCACCGGAGTACTGCAGGTTGTAGGTGATGGTCGCCTGGTACAGATCGTTCAGGGCGCCGCCGCGCCAGAAGACCAGCAGCAGCGCGGCGGGGACGACCGACGATCCAACCGCGAGCCAGGCGGCGTCGCGGAGGCCGACGCCGATGGTGAGGGCCGCGGCCGCGAGCGCGACGATCGCGAACAGCCCCGCGTTGTACTTGAGCGCGAACACCGCCCCCAGCAGGAGGCCGGCGGCGATCAGGCGCGGCACGCTTCTGCGGCCGGTGACGAGCACCAGCGCGCCGGTGACTGCCAGCGCGATGAAGGTCTCGCACTGGGCGCGGATTCTGACGCCGCCATACCGCGCGAACGAGGGGTCGGACAGTGCCAGGAAGAGGACCGCCGACAGCGCGCCGGCGGCCGGGCCGCCGAGCCGCGCGCCAAGCACCCAGAGCAGCGCCGCGGTGAGCGCCGCGCTCGCCAGATCGGCCGCGGGGACGACCGCGTCGCTCGTCGACAGCGCCCGCAGCGCGGCATAGACGTAGTGGATCCCGGGCGGCTTCTGGTCCCACGCATCGCGGTAGGCGAGCTCGCCGTGCCGGATGCGGTCCCCCACGTACGCGTAGAGTCCCTGATCCGCGCCCATGGGTTGTACCAGTGAAGGCAGCCGCAAAAGCAGCAGGGCGGCGAAGAGCGCCGCCAGCAGGCGTGTACGCATGCAGAGATGAAAGCGCCGGACGCCATGAATTATAGTGCTGCGGAGCGCGTCCCTTGCCAGTTGCCGCCGTAGCCCCCACTCTCGCCCTCGTCGTGCCCACCTACAACGAGCGCGAACGACTGCCGGAACTGGTCCGGGCGATCTTCGACGCCTATCAACGCGGCCATGTCGAGGGTGAGCTGGTGATCGTCGACGACAACTCGCCGGACGGCACCGGCGCAGTCGCCGACGAGCTCGCCCGCTCGTATCCGATCCGCGTGATCCATCGCGCCGGCAAGCTGGGTCTGGGCACCGCCGTGGTCGAGGGCTTTGCCGCGGCCTCCGCCGAGATCGTCGGCGTGATCGACGCGGATCTCAGTCACCCGCCGGACCTCGTGCCGCGCATGCTGGAGGTGATGCAGCGGGAGCGCGCCGACATGGTGATCGGCAGCCGCTACATTCCCGGCGGCGGCACCAGCAACTGGGAGCGGTCGCGCGTGATCATGTCGAAGGCGGCCTGCCTGCTGGCCCGCGGCCTGACGCCGGTGCGCGACGCCACGTCGGGGTTCTTCCTGATGCGCCGCGATCGGGCCCGCGGGGTGACCATTTCAGCCGGCGGTTTCAAGATCTGCCTGGAGCTGCTGATTCGAAGCGAACCGTCGCTGGTGATCGAGGTGCCCTACGTGTTCAAGGGGCGGACCGTCGGCGAGAGCAAGATGAACGTGAAGGAAGCGGCGGGATACCTGGTGCAGCTTCGCGATCTGCACGCCTATCGGCGGCAGCGGCGATTGCCGAGGCCGCGGCATCACATCGCTCCGCGCATCGGGTGATCCGGCGATCGGGTGATCGGGCGATCGGGTGATCTGGCGATCGTCGATCGCCCGATCACCCGATCACCCGATCACCCGATCCCCCTCACCCGATCGCCCGATCGCGCGGCGGGTCGGGGATGCGCGCGCCGAAGATCGTCCGCGTCGCAATCTGGCCGAAGATCGACGGCTTGGTTGCGGCGAGCTTCACCATGTCGCCCAGCCGGTTGGCCAGGTAGCGCGGCCGCATGAAGAACCGCCGCTTGGCGCGGTTGATCGCGTCCATCACGACACGCTCGTCGAGGCCGTTGCCGCGCAGCAGGTAGAACGAGTATTCCATCCGCGACCAGTCTTCCTCGGTGAGCGTCCCCTCACGCTTGACCTTGTTGTACAGCTCGGTGCCGGGATACGGGACCGCGGGATAGAAGTTCGCGAAGTCGGGGTTCAGCGCAATCGCGTAATCGATCGTCTGGTTGATCGTCGCCAGCGACTCGCCGGGATAGCCGAAGATGAAGAACGCGAACGAGCGTATCCCCGCGTCGCGCATGTTGTCGATGGCGAGCTGGATCTTCTGCCGTTCCAGCCGCTTCACCATGTCCTTGCGGATGTCCTCGGACTCGGTCTCGATCCCCATCGCCAGCATCCAGCAGCCGGCCTTGCGCAGCCGGTGGACGAAGGCGGGATCGGTCAGGTTGTCGGCGCGCGCGTTGCCGAACCAGCGGATCGGCAGATTGCGCGCGATCAACTCCTCGCAGAAGGCCGAGAACGACTTCACGTTGAGCGTGACGGTGTCGCCCCACAGGTAGAAGAAGTCGATGCCGAACTCGCGGTAGCCGCGCTCGATCTCGTCGACCAGCGACGTGGCGCTGCGCTCGCGGAACTTGTGCCCCTGGTGAATCGGCGCGACGCAGAAGTCGCAGGCATACGGGCAGCCGCGGCTCGTCTCGACCAGCACGTACGGCCGGTTGACCAGCGGCAGGTTGTAGGTGCGCAGCGGCACCAGGTCCCACGAGGGATACGGCATCTGCAGGAAGCCGGCGTAGGCGCCCTGCGCGCGATGCGGCACGATGGCGCCGTCCCCCGGACGCCGCCACGTCAGGCTCGGGATGGCGTCGAGGCGATCGAGCGACTCGAGCTGCGCCAGCTGCAGCGCCGCGTCTTCCGGCTCGCCGACGAACATCCCGTCGACCTGCGGCGCCCGCTGCATCGACACCGCCGGCGTCGTCGACGCGTGCGGCCCGAAGCAGAACATCGGCGCCCCGAAGTGCGCTTTCAGCTCGGCCATGGCGACGACGTCGGCGTCGAGCGTCGGGGTCGTGCTGGGGAACAGAATCAGCGTCGGCTTGAAGCCCTCACGATCGAGCTGAGCGACGAGATCCGCGCTGGTGCGGCGCTCCGCGGTGAGATCGACGAGGCGGACCTGACAGCCGGCGTTGCGCAGCAGCGACGCGAGCAGGGCGAGCGTGTAAGGCGGCTTGGTCGTGCCGAGCACTTCCTCGCGCTCCTGGCAGCGACCCTGCCGCGTGAACGCGATGCCGTGGACGAGGGGCGGGTTGACGAGAAGCGTTCGGGCCCCGAGCATCAATTGTGCACGACCGTGAGCGGGATGGCGCGGCGCTTCGGCAGGTCCGCCGTCGCCACCGCCGGCACCGGCGAGAGCTCGACCTTGCAGCACCGCCGGCAGACCGGGAAGATGCCGTGCTCGAGGAGCTGCTTGCGCATCGCGACATAGCGCTCGCCGTTCCACACCTCCTCGAGCGTGGACGTCGTCAGGTCGCCGACTTCGACGCGGATGAACGGGCAGAAGTAGACCTTGCCCGAGAACGACACGCGCGCGTGCAGGAAGGGATACAGACAGCGGCCGTCGAGCCTGGTGCCCGGCGTGTAGTAGCTGTCCATCAGCGGCGCGTGGACCTTGGGGCGGAAGTCGAACAGGATGTTGCGCTCGCGGCACTTGTCGATCAGCGCCGTGACCTGCGACCGCACGCGCTCCACGTCGAGGCCGGGGTCGGGCGTGACGAAGGTGGCGATCACCGATGGATCGGGCGCCCCGATGATCCTTACCGTCTCGGCCACTTCCTCCGGCGTGCTGAACATCAGGTGATTGAGGCCGATTGCGTTGACGCCCAGCTCCTCGGCGACGTCGACCATCTGGTGCAGCGCGTCGAGGCTTTCGTGCGCGACCGTGGTGTTGATGCTCACGCGCAGCGGCGCGCCTTTCCTCCGCGCGGCTTCCTGCAGGCGGCGCAATCCCTCCGTCGTCCGCTCGAAGGTCCCCTTCAGCCCTCGCGCCGCGTCGTGCAGATCCTTCGGGCCGTCCACCGAGACGCTGATGTGCTTGAGAAAGCCTTTCGCCGCGAGCTCGGCGAGCGCCTCCGCGCGTTCGTCGCTGATGATCGTGCCGTTCGTCGTCAGGTAGCCGCAGGCGTACCCCTTCCGGCGGAAGAGATCGAGCACGGACAGGATGTCCTTGCGCATGAAGATCTCGCCGCCGGTCAGGTTGATCTGGAGGCCGTCCTGATCCGGAAACGCCTTCGCCAGCGCTTCCAGCGACAGTTCCTGACGCCATTCCCCTTCGATGTTGAGGAAGTCGCCGACGTAGCAGAACTCGCAGTGCAGATTGCACCGCATGGTCGCCTCGTAGACGGCGCCCATGGGCAGGCGGTCCGCGCGTCCGGTGCCTTCGTCGACGAAGCGCTGGACTCTCGCGTCGTACTTGCGCCGCCGGTAGCGCGCCCACGCGTGCCGGGCCGCGGGCAGCGCACGCGCCTGTCTTTTCAGGCGATCGCGGACTCTACGAAGGAGTGGCATGAAGTGTTCGAGGGACGATCCCGGATCCCCTTATTATACGGCACTTACGTTCAGTCCGGCACGCCGATGTCGGTGGCGACGATCTCTCCCGCCATTTCCGTGCTGTCGGGGGGCGCGGGCGGAGGCCGTCGTCCCGCGCCGCGGCTCCGCAGCTGCGCGAGGCGCCGGAGTTCCGCCGCATGGAAGAAGCCGGTGAGCGCCAGCAGCGCCACGAATACGACGACGACGGTGACGCCGCGGGCGAGCAGATCCGGCACCGGCGCGAGAATCGAGCGCGCGCTGACCGGCAGCGTGATCGCCGGAAGCAGCCGCGCCGCGAGCGTCGCCGCTCCGGCCGCCGCGCACACGCGAATCAAGCGCCCCCACTCGTACTCGATTGGATAGAAGCGTTGTGAAAACACGTAGCCGACGGCGGCCTGGACGGCGTATCCCGCCCCGTTCGCCCATGCCGCGCCGACGATCCCGAAGCGCGGGATGAGGGCGAAATTCAGCACGATGTTGACCGCCGCGGCGCTGAGCGTGGCGGCGGGGTAGTACTCCGTCCGTTTGGTGATGTTCAGGCCGATCGAGGTGAGCAGGTAGAAGCCCTGCAGAAAAACGCCGATCGCCGTCCACGTGATGACCGTCTCGACGTCGCGCCACCGCGGATCGTCGGGCGCGAGCAGGAAGCCGTGCGTCATCGCCTGCGCGGCGTGTCTGCCGACGGCCGACAATCCCGCGGTCAACAGCGCCAGCACCGCGACGCCGTACGTGGTAATGGTCCGGAAGGTTCGCGGTGCATCCCCCTCGCGGACCGTCGCGTAATAGAACGGCGCCCACGCCGACTCGAATGCGCTGAGAAACAGCTTCTGCACCAGGCCGAAGCTGACCGCCATCGAGTAGATGCCGATGCTCTCGATCGGCACGAAGAGCTTGAGCACCAGTCGATCGCCGATCGCCATCACCTGCTGCGCGGCTGCATGGGGCACGCGGGGAAGCCCGAAGCGCAGCGCATCCCGCAGCGCGGCGCGGGAGAACACCGGCCGGATCAACGGCACGAACCAGCGCGCCAGCGCGCCCATCAGGATCACGGTCACCAGCACGTCGGCGAGATAGAGCCCGGTCACGCCCATCCCGAGCGCGACGACCAGCACGAGCCGGACGATGGTGGTCAGCCCGGCCCGCGCGAGCGTCAGCAGGCTGAACGTCACGGTGCGCTGCTCGATGCGCAGCACGTGGAACGGAATGAAGGTGAAGCCGATCGCGAAGGTGTTCAGCAGCATCAACCGCAGCGCCGCCGTGTGCTCGGCGCCGCCGAGCAGCGCCGACGCGAGCGCGGGCGCCGCCAGCAGCAGCAGGCTGACGACCGCGCCGTTCAGCGCGAGCAGGAAGAAGAAGATCGTGCTCGCCAGCCGCTGCCGGTCGGCGGGGCGTTCGCTTTCATAGAACAGGCGCATGAACGCGCCGTCGAGACCGAAGCGGAAGGCAATCTTGGCGGCCACTTCGACGCTGCCGAGCATGCCGATGACGCCGTAGTCGGCGGCGTCGAGATACTTGACGTAAAGCCCGAGCAGGCAGAAGTTGACGATCGAGACGGCGACGTCGCCGAGGCCGTACACCGTGACGTCCCGGGACAGCGCGCGGATCTTCGAGAACAAGTCCGCGTCAGACCCTGCGGAACGTCAGCAGGTTGAGAAAACACCAGCCGGGAACGGGCAGCAGCCGCGTCAGCGCGCGGTGGAGCGGCGCCAGCGCCTGGGGATGGCGCCTGATGAAATGCGTGACCACCGGCACGGTCGGGAAGATCCCCTCGCGGCGCGCCAGCACGAAGCCGGCGCGCGCCCCCATGCGGCAGTACTCGAACACCGGCCGATCGCCGGGGTGCTTGATCTCGGACGCGGTGCGGATCAGCCGCCCGCGAAGGAGGAACTGCACCCGCGACTGCAGGTGGGCCAGGTTGGGGACCGACACGAACAGCTCGCCGCCGGGGCGCAGGACCCGATGCAGCTCGGCGAACGCGCGCGGCTGCTCTTCATAGGTGAGGTGTTCGAGAACGTCGAGGCAGAGCGCCCGGTCGAAGCTGGCGTCCGCAAACGGCAGCGCGGTCACGGAACCCTCGCGCACGCGCTCCGACGCATAGTTCGCGTCGACGCCGACGATGTCCAGGCCGGCGGCGTATTCGTCGACGAGGACCCCCTCGCCGCACCCCGCGTCGAGGACGCGCACGCCTTTCGGCAGCGCGTCGAGGTAGCGGCGCACGGCGCGCATCTTCGCGATGTAGGTGGGGTAGTACTCCCAGGCCGGGTCGAGCGTACGGTGATAGTCCCCGCGCGCCGCGTATTCACCGCGGCGCATCGTGTGGGGGCTCGTCATGCGTACGCGATCTTACTATTGACCGCCTGGTCCGCCCGGGCCGCCGGGTCCACCCGGCCCGCCGGGCATCGGACGGCCGACTACGCCGGGCTGATACGGATTCTGGATCCCCGGCGGCAGCGTGGGCGGCATGCCGGTGGGCGTCTGCGGCTGCGGCAGCGCGCCCGGACGCGGCGACGTGAGCGGGCCGGGCTGCGTTGCGGTCACCGGCATCTGGCTCGGATTCGGCATGCCGGGGAACTGCATCGTCACCGGATTCTGCGGGGGCTGCTGGCCCATCATCACGTTGATCGGCTCGTCGCCGTCGTCGACCGGCTGCGGCTGCGGCGGACGCTGGAACGTCGGCACCGACTGGGTGACCGTGGCGGTCGCCGCCGGCGGACGGCTGGTTGCCATGATCGTGACGCGGTCGTAGAGGGCGGCGTTGGCGACCGCGGCGGGGCGGGGCGCGGCGATGTAGCCCGCCGCCGAGCGCAGCAGGATGTCGAGGACGTCGCGCTCCGGGGCATTCACGAGCTGCAGCGTCATCATCGGGCTGGCGAGCTTGTCGGCATTGACGATGTTGGTCTGCCCCACGCGAGCCCATTCCTGCAGGATTTGCCGCAGCGGGACGTTGTCGGCGATGAGCGTGACGCGGCCGTTCTGCATCGTGAGCGTCAGCCCGGTGCGGGGCGCGGCCGCCTGCGGCGCGGCCTGAGCCAGGGAGGCCGGCTGCGGCGCCTGCTGGGCGGATGCGGACACGGAGAGGCCAACGGCCAGGGCCGCCGGCAGAACGCAGCGCAAAATCGTGTTCTTCATGTTGTTGGCTCGGTCCTCCAGTATACGCCTCCTTTGAGACGACCGGGCAGCGAATTTAGCCGCAGGCAGAGCTGCTAGCCCTTGCGTATCAACAGTTTATGGATCAGGCGAGCTTCGTGATCCAGAGCGGCGAGTCCTTCTTCGGGAGGTCGCAGGCGCGGCAGACGTCGGGGCCGCCGCTCTCGAGGTGCTCGCGGCGGACGGCGCGGAACGCGTCCGAGTTCCAGACCTCCTCGATCGTCTGGGTATTGAGGTCGCCGAGCACGGTCTTGCCGTCGAAATCCGCGCAGCAGAGCGACACCCGGCCGTCCCACAGCACGGTGAACGTGAGCCACGGGCGGTAGCAGGGATAGTTCACGTCCGAGTCGTGGTTCAGCGTGCCGGCCCAGTTGTGGAGCTCGGTGATGTGAATCTTGTCGGCGATGGCGCGCCAGTGCTCGATGAACGCCTGTTCGTCGGCGGAATTGTTCTGCCGCACGAACGACAGAATGAGCTTCGGCCGGGCGCGTCCCAGCTCGGCGCGGATCCGGACCAGCCGCTCGATGTTGGCGATCACCTTGTCGTAGTTGAGGCCGATGCGGGTCTGTTCGAAGACCTCCTTGCCGCCGGCGTCGACGCTGATGTTGATGGCGTCGAGCCCGGCCTCGATGATCGCCCGCGCGACCTTCTCGGTGATCAGCGATCCGTTGCTGATCATCCCGACCTCCTTGATGCCCTTCTCTTTCGCGTAGCGGACTTTCTCGGTGAGGTGGCGATCGAGGAAGGCCTCGCCGTAGTTGTGCATCCGGACGTGGGTGATGCCGAGCGCGGCGCATTCGTCCACGACCTTGCGGAACAGCTCGCGGCTCATCACCCCCTGCGCCCGGTGCATCTCGTCGCGCGGGCAGAACACGCACTTGGCGTTGCAGATGTTGGTGCTCTCGATCTGCACGATCTCCGGCAGGACCGGCGATCGATCGCGGCCGGTCGCGAGCATCAGGCGGCGGATCGGCTTCGCCTGGCGGCGGAGCGCCGATTCGGCGGCGCGCCGGGCGGCAGCTTTGAGTTTCATCAGGTACGGAGCGACGCGATCACGCGCGTCAGGATCTCATCGAGCTCGACCGTCGGCTGGTAGCCGACGAGGGCGCGGATTTTCGAGATGTCGGGAACGCGCCTCGGCATGTCCTCGAAGCCGGCTTCATAGGCCTGATCGTAGGGAATCCTGACGATCGGCGAGGCGCTGTTCGTCATCGCCTTGATCCGTTCGGCCAGGTCGGCGATCGAGATCTCCCTGCCGTTGCCGATGTTGAAGACCTGCCCGACGGCGCGAGGCTCGTTGATCAAGGCTACCACAGCCCTCACGACGTCGCCGACGTAGGTGAAGCTGCGCGATTGCGTGCCGTCGCCGAAGACGGTGATCGGCCGCCCGGCGAGCGCCTGTTTCACCATCGTCGGCACCACCATGCCGTACTGACCGGTCTGGCGCGGGCCGACGGTGTTGAACAGCCGGACGATGATGACCGGAAGCTTGCGCTCCTTCCAGTATGCGAGCGCCAGGAACTCGTCGATCATCTTGCTGCACGCGTAGGCCCACCGGTGCTTGTCGGTCGGGCCGAGCACGAGGTCGGCGTCCTCGCTGAACGGGACCTTCGCGCTCTTGCCGTAGACCTCGGAGGTCGACGCGATCAGGACCAGCTTCCGCTTCTTCGCGGCGATCTTGAGCACGACCTCCGTGCCGTGAACGTTGGTCTCGATCGTGCGCACCGGCGACTCGACGATGAGCTTGACGCCGACGGCGGCGGCGAGATGCACCACGGTGTCGCAGCGATCGATCAACTCGGCGAGCACCGGCTCGTTCGCCACGGTGTCGATGGTGTAGTGGAAGCGCGGGTTCGCCTTGAGATGCGTGATGTTCTCGATCGATCCGGTCGAGAGGTCGTCGAGTATGTAGACCTCGTCGCCGCGATCGAGCAGCGCTTCGGCGAGGTGCGAGCCGACGAACCCGGCGCCGCCTGTTATCAACACACGCATCTACTTGGCTCCCGTCATCCGCAGAATGGCCTCGGCGGACCGCGCGGCGGCCGGCCGGCCGCCTTCCGTTCCACGGCTGCGCTGAATCCTGCTGCGGAACTCCTGATCATACAGGACGCGCGCGAGCCCGTCGCGGATTTCCTCCTCGGTGCGCCCGCCGGCCATGAGACCGGCGTCGACGAACGGGGTGAGATTGTTCGGCAGACCGATCACCAGGGAGGGGACGCCGAGCGTCAATCCGTCGATCGCCACGGTCGAGTTCACCGTCACGATCGCCTGCGCGGCCGCGAGCAGCGGCGCGAGCGCCGCGGACGCCGGCAGCACAGAGACGTTGGCGGCGCCCGAGACCGCTGAGGCATACACCTCGGGGGTCTCGGCGGGGTGGGGCTTGATCGCGAGCTGCACGTCGGGCATGGCGCGCACCGCGGCGATCAGCGCCGGCAGCGAGCGGCGCGCTTCGCGTTCCTTTGCGGCAAAGACCACGAGCGCGCGGCCGGCAGCGCCCGCCTGCTGCCGGGCCGCGTCGACGGCGTCCGGCGCGAGCGCGCGGATGGACGCCTGCATCTCGTCGAGCCTGGGGCTGCCGGTGACCTGCAGCGCGGACGGCGGAAAGCGTCCAACGCTCGTCAGATGGTCGGCCGTTCGCTCGTCGAAGAGCAGCGTCGACGCCGGGAAGGGAAACCCGCGATCGGATGCGTTGTCCGGATCCGGCTGAGCTTCGTCGGGCTCGTGGCGGTAGTTCAGCCAGTGGCGGTAGATGAATCCATGCTGGAGCCCGGCGAGCGGAACGCCGCGGCGGCGGCACTCGAGCGCCAGCGCGCGTCCCCAGCCGCCCGCTTCGGCGTAGGTGACGGCGATCTTCGGGCGGAGCCGGTCGAGCGCGGCCGCGGCCTCGTCCATGGCACGGGCCGACCACGTGAACTGCAGCAGGGCGATCCCGGCCAGCTGGTGCCTGACCAGCGGCCAGCAGTCGCAGCCGCGGATGACGGCGTGTTCGCGCAGGTCGGCGCTGCCCCACATCGCGCGGCGGATCGCATGGCGTTCGCGGTAGAGCGCTCGCGCCGCCGCGAGCGCCGGCCACGGGGCGTACCGTTCGACGGGGACGCTGCCCGCGCCCGCCTCGGGGGCGATCGGGTCCCACCAGCGGCGCGCGCGGAAGTTGCTCCGCGGACCCACCCCGACGTAGCGGATGTCCGGCGGTCCGACCTGCGCTTCCAGTTCGCGCAGGACGGGACCGATGTATGACTCCGCGCTCCCATCCTCCACACCGCTTCGCCAGAACGCGCGGTGCACGAATGCCGCGATCGCGACCTGCCTGTCGTCCGCGCGGCCGGCCCGCAGGCGCGACAGCCGCGCCGCCGCCGCGAGCGCGGACGCCCGCGCTTCCATGCGCAGCAGCCGTCCGGTCTCGCTGGGCCAGCCGGCGCCGGCGTACCGGATCCGCCGCGCGGCCGCGGCCTGGGCGATGACGCCGCCGTAGGCGCGGTCCTCGCACGTGACCGCGAGCGGGCGCTCGCGATCCGCCATGGTGGCGAACGCGGAGAGCGCGCGCAGCACCGTGAGGATCGCCTGCTGCTTGTTGAGGTACAGCTCGGCGAACCACCAGAGCGAGTCCCCCCGCAGCGTGAACCGCGAGCGGAAGCGCTGCCCGTCGACGCGCAGGTGGCGCACCGCCTTGATCCACGCGTAGGCGTCCTCCTGCGCCCGCTCCTCGTCGGCCGGCTCGAGATACGAGAACAGATCGATGCGCCGCGGCCCGGTGCCGGACTCGATGTCGAGGCGGATCATCGCTCCGCCTCCCTGAGCACGTCGTCGATCGCGGCGATCACCTGTGCGGCGTCGATGCCGGCGAGGCAATCGGGCGTGTGGCCGGTGCAGCGAGCCGGCGGCAGGCGGATGCGGTTGCACGGACTGCACGGCAGATCGATGCGCACCACCACGTCGCGCAGCCCGCGCGGCGCGTAGCGCCGCGGGTCGGACGGGCCGAACACCGCCACGATCGGCGTGCCGACGGCGTGCGCGAGGTGCATCGGGCCGGTATCGCCCGTGACGAACAGGTCGAGCTGCTGGATCACGGCGGCGACGGTCAGGAGGTTCGCGGTGCCGGAGAGATCGAGCGTGCGTTCCGGCGGCAGGGCGGCGCGCACGAGGTCCACCTGCGGCCGATCGGCGGGCGCGCCCGTCAGCACCACGGCGGCGGAGCGATCGCGGACCAGGTGCTCGGCGACTTCACGGAATCGCGCCTCCGGCCACTGTTTCACGTCGCGGCCGCCGCTGACATGCATGCCGGCCTTGAGGCGGGTGCCGAGCGGTGCCAGCAGCCGTTCCGCCTCGGCGCGGGATGCATCGGGGATCTGCAGCGTCGCCGGTGCCGCTTCGGCAGATCCGCCCAGCGCGGCGCGCACGAGGCGGACGGCGTTGTCCGCGGTGTGCCGGCTCGGGTCGTAGTCGAGCGCGACGTCGAGCAGCGGGCCGCCGCCGCCGCTGCGGAACCCCGCCGTCCGCCTGGCGCCGGATGCCGCCAGCGCCACGTTCGATCGGATGTCCGGCTCGAAATTGATCGCGAGGTCGTACTTGCGCGATCGCCAGCGCGCCGCGCGGGCGGCGAGCCCAAGCGGTGAACGCCCCGACGCGCCGCGCGCCAGCCAGGCGGCGTCCAGCGTTTCGACGGCGCTCACGCCCGGGATTGCCGACGCGATGTCGCGGTTCCAGCTGCCGACCACGAGATCGATCGTCGCGTCCGGCGCCAGCGCGCGCAACTCGGCGAGCGCCGGCAGGGTCATGAGGAGATCGCCGATGCGCTCGATCCGCAGGCACAGGATGCGGCGGGGAGCCCCGGGCCGCCCGCGCCGGAAGAAGCGTCGAACGGCCGCCGGCTGGAGCAGCGCATCCGCGAGCGTCACGAGCGCCCGCTCGCGGCGATCGTAGATGGTCAGGGCCATTCGGGCGTGCGGGTCATCTTACCGCCACGCGATCCAGCATGACGCCGAGATCGCGGTCGTCATTCGTGCCGAGCGTGCGAAGCGGATTCCACGCCGGCGTGCGGATGGTCACGCGCACCGGTTCGCCGCCGGCGGCCGCCGCTGCCGCGACCTCACCCGGAATCGGCACCTCGTAGTCGCGGAAGCCGCCGCGCACGCGAACCGTGCCGAGCGCGCGGCCGCCGATGAGGACGGTGACGTCGGCCGCCGGCGCCGCCGCGGGCCGGCCGCCGTCGGCCATCGACAGCACCAGCGTCTTCGCGCCGGGGGGAACGCGGTCGACCACGAGGAACGACTGCGCCTGGGTCCAGCGATAGGTGATGCCGTTGGACTGTTCCTTGGCGTGAAAGCGGAGCACGTGGAGATCGTCGCCGACGCCGACGTCGAGCGTGTCCGGCGGCGGCTCCGTCGACCGCGGGCCGAATACGTAGACGCTGTAGTCGAACTCCTTCTGTTTGCTGAAGCGCGGATAGGCGTTGCGCGGCGAGTCGTATTCGGGGACCTGGAACCGGACGCTCTCGATCGGCTCGACCGTCCAGCGCGACGACAGCAGGTCGGTGCCGCCGCCGCCGAGGAACAGCACGCGCCGGTAGCGCGTGCGCGCCGCGTCGAGGAACGCGGCGAAGGTGGGTTTGTCCGGCACCGGGGTCGCCAGCACCAGCACGTTGCGGCCGTAGATGTAGGCGAGCGGGAGCGCCAGCACGTGAACGTCCGAACCGGCATCGCGTGATTCGGCGATCAGGAGGTCGTCGTCTCCGATTCGTGCCGCCAGCGCCTCGAGCCGCGCTGCGATGCCGGCGTACTCCACGTGCTCCACGACCGGCCGGGCGGCGCGGGCGTAGTGAACCGCCAGCAGCGCCAGGAACACGATCCCGATCGGTCCGCGGATCGCGCGCGTGAACAGCAGCCGGCCGCGCACGCCGGTCAGCGCGGCGCCCGCCACCAGCAGCAGCGCCCCCGGGAGGATGACGGGAACGAACCGCCGCGCCATCCAGAAATGATCCGGGACGATGCGAATCTTGTAGAAGAAGAACAGCGAGAACGCGGTGATCGTCAGCATGAACGCGGGGTCGCGCCAGAAGATGGAGCGCGCCAGGAGCGCGTAGCCGACGAGCGCCGCGATCAGCGCCGGTACGGTGAAGTAGAAGTTCGCGAAGGTCCGCAGCGCGTGGGCGTCGTAGTCGGTCAGCTTTCCTCCGGGCTGCCGCAGCAGGAACGCGTACGCCGCCAGCGCCACAACGATTACCGTCAGCACCGGCGGCAGCAGCGCGGTGACCCGGCGCGATGCGGCGTCGGAACGCCGTCCGGCGGCGACCAGACCGATCAGGACGATCCCCAGGGCGGCAAGCGCGATGAACTGCCACGCCGGGACGCGCCACAGGAATGCCAGCGGGACTTCCACGTAGGCCCGCATCGGACCGGTGTAGTACCACCACGCGAGCGCCGCCGCCGCGGCGAGCGGCGGCCAGAACGGCCAGTGGAACCGCTGACGGACCGCGTAGCCGAGCAGCACGCCGGCGATCACCGCGGCGGCCGCGACCACGGCGTCGACTCTCAGAAACAGCAGCAGCCCGAGCAGGACGGCGGCGACCGGCGCGAAGAACGCGTCGCCGTCCACGTGTGCGCGCGCGCTGGCGAGGATCGCCGCCAGCAGCAGCGCCTGCATGACGATGTCGGCGTTGGGATAGCGCGCGAACCAGAGCTGGATGACGTGCAACGACAGGAGCAGCGCTGCCGCCGCCGCGGCAGGACGGCCGAGCAGCCGCGCGCCGAGGCAATACACCGACAGCACGCCGAGCACGCCCCAGAACACGACCGCCATGCGCGCGCCGGTCAGGCCGTTCAGCCCGTAGCCGATCGCGATCGACGCCGGGAACACGTGGGGGAACTGCGCGACCACGCGGCCGCGATCCGGGTCGAGGATGTAGAACCCCATGAACCGCGGGGCGAGGTATTCATCCGCCGGCCGGTCGCTCGGCAGGAACAGATCGCGGGCAAATCCCGGAACGGCCGCCACGACCGGATCGGCCGCGACCAGCGCGCCTCGCTGCGCGATCTGGATTCCCTCGTTGACATACACGCCCGGGTCCTTGCCGCCGATGATGTATTCGGCGGGCGGAAGGAACCGCCACGCGGCGAACACGGCGAGCAGGATCGGGACGATCACCGCGGGCCCGGCGCGGCGCGCCGCCGGCCCCAGCCGCACGTCGAATCGCGCCGCCGCCGCCAGCGCCACGACGAGCACGCCGTCCGCGATGAGCAGCCGTTCGAAGCTGTACCGGTGGGCCGCCGCCAGCGCGAGCACCACCACGATGGAGGTCGCCGCGCTCAGCACGATCGCCCAGAAGGCGCGCTCCTCCGCCGGCAGCGCCGCACGACGGTCGCGATCCGCGAGCGGCAGCCGGAAGATCGCCCACCCCGGCAGCCAGCAGACGCCGGCGACGCGCAGAAGGAGCAGCAGCAGATCCATCAGAACTGGAAGTAGATGAAGTCCGAACCGCCGAAGTTGCCGAACAGCAGGATCAGATAGAGCGTCGCTACATAGATGGTATAGCGCACCCCGATCGGCAGTCTCGGCACGGCGAGGACATCGTCTGCCCGCGCCTCGAGGAGATGGACGATGAGCAGCGGACCCGTGTAGACGAGCAGCGGGACGAGCAGGCCTGGAATGTCGGCCGACCCGGGCGCGAACTGCGTGAACAGGCTGACCGTCAGCTCGCGAAGCTTCCCGAACGAGGTGGACCGGAAGATGAGCCAGCCGTAACACGTCAGGTGGAACATGACGGCCCAGGCGGCGAAGCGCCAGGCCGCGGTCAGCTTCGAAAACGCCGCCTCGAACGGCCGGTAGAGAATCAGCAGGATTCCCTGGTAGACCCCCCAGAGCACGAAGGTCCATGCCGCGCCGTGCCACAGCCCGCCGAGCAGCATGGTCACGAAGAGGTTGCGACGCGTCTTCCACGCCCCGCCGCGGCTGCCGCCGAGCGGGATGTAGAGGTAGTCACGCAGCCAGGTCGAGAGGCTGATGTGCCAGTGACGCCAGAACGCCTGCGGCGTCGTCACCAGGTAGGGAAAGCGGAAGTTCTCGATCAGCTCGATCCCCATCCATTTCGACGTGCCCCGCGCGATGTTCGAGTAGCCGGCGAAGTCGCCGTAGATCTGGAATGCGAACGCGTAGGTGGCGAGCAGGACGTTGACGCCGGCAGGGTGCGTGTCCGACTCGAACACCTTCGACACCAGCGGACCGAGGTTGTCGGCGACGAAGATCTTCTGGAAGAACCCCCAGGCGCACAGCCACGCGCCGTCGCGCATCTGCTGCGGCGTGATCCGGCGCATCCCGGCGATCTGCGGCAGCAGCGCCGTCGCGCGCAGGATCGGGCCGGCGACGAGGTGGGGAAAGTACGCGACGAACACCGCGAAGTCCACCAGCTTGCGCGTCGGCTCGATCTCCCCGCGATACACGTCGATGACGTAACTCATCGTCACGAAGGTGTAGAACGAGATCCCGATCGGCAGCAGGATGCGCACGGTCACGAAGTCGAGTTGCCAGCCGAGTGCGGCGAACAGCGCGTGGAGGTTGTCGGCGAAGAAATTGAAGTACTTGAAGAAGCCGAGCAGCGTCAGGTTGAAGCCGATGCTCAGCCACAGCAGCGTCCGTCGCCGCGCCCGATCCGACGTCCGGCCCATGAGCAGCCCGCACGTGTAGTCGACCAGCGTCGAGGCGGCCAGCAGGGCGAGGAAGCGGTAGTCCCATGCCGCGTAGAAGTAGTAGCTGGCGACGAGGAGCAGCCAGTTCTGCGCGCGCCGCGCACCGGGCGGCGGCAGCAGCGCCGCCGCCGCGCGGTAGAGCCCGTAGACGACGACGAAGAACCAGAGGAACTGGAGGGAATTGAAAACCACGGCCTCACAGGCCCTGGCGCCGCAGGAACGCCTCGAGCGCGTCGGCGACGATCTCGTGGCCGCGCGGCGTCAGGTGAACCGTCTGCTGGAAGAAGACGTCCGGCCCGGGCAGGGAGGCGCGAAGCGGCGGCAGCGCGTCGAGCCGTGGCAGCGGCGCGAGCGCGGCGTCGAACCGCTCGGTCGCTGCGTCGCGAACGAGATGGCCGCCCGCGGCCGCGACCGCCTCTTTGAGCCGGCCGTAATCGGCGTCGTCCACCTGGAATCGCGCCGGCATCAGCATGACCGTCGTGCGCGCCCCCGCGTCGCGCGCCTCGGCGGCGATCGCATCCACGCATTCGCGGGTGATGCGCAGTCCGTCGGCGATGCGCGGCGCGGGATGCTCGGCGTAGGACTGCAGCGGCGGCTCGGGCGGCGCGCCGCGGCCGGAGAACCGCGAGGTGACGGCGACGAGGCGGAGCCGCAGGATCTGGAGGACCATGCTGCGCCGCACGACGCGCCGCAGCCGCGTCATCGTCGACTCGGAGATCGTTTCGGCGAGCGGGCGGTCGCGCAGGCGCGGCGCCGATCCGACCGCTTCCTCCGCGTCGTTGCCGACAAAGACCGTCGCAATCACCAGATCCGGCTGGAATGCGCGCGCGACGTGGCGGAAGAAGAGCAGTTCCTCTACCGGGCCGTAGCCCTGGACGCCGGCGTTGATGACGCGGTATCGAATCGGCCCGCCGCCGCGGTTCAGCCGCTGCTCCAGCAGCTCGCAGAACGTCTGCCGCTGGTCGACCTGAACCGCGAGCACGAGCGAGTCGCCGAGCACGACGATCCGCCGCTCGTTCGGAGGCTTGGGCCCGATCGGCTCGTCGTCCCGCACGCCCTGATCGTTGATGGCGATCACGGTGTCGAATTCCGCGGTCGCGAAGCGCACGCGGGCGCCGGGCCGCAGCCGGTAGCCGATCGCGGGATCGGGCACGAACAGCGATTGGAACGCGGGCGCCGCTTCCGAGTGACCCCAGGTGCGCAGCGCCGCTTCGAAGACCGCAAAGTTCGCCGCTGCGATCGCGGCGAGCAGCAGGAGACGTCGAACCCGCATCACGCCACGGGAGCGAACTCGCGGACCGCCGCGGCCACCTCATCGACCGTCTGCGACGTCAGCCCCGGATGGAGCGGGAGCGACAGCACTTCGGCGCAGACGCGGTCGGCGACGGGACACATCGCGGGCCGTTCGGACTGGAGCGCGGGCTGCCGCGGGATCGGCACCGGATAGTGGATCAGCGTCTCGATGCCGCGCGCTTTCAGCTGTGTCTGAAGCGCGTCGCGGCGGCGACAGAGTACCGGGAACAGGTGATACACGTGCCCGGGATCGTATTCGGCGGGGACCGCGATCGGCGCCGTCTCGAGCGCGCTGCGATACCGCGCCGCCAGCGCCCGCCGCTGCTGCGTCCAGCGCGGCAGCCATTTCAGGCGGGCCCGCAGGATCGCCGCCTGCACTTCGTCGAGCCGCGTGTTCACGCCGAATTCGAGGTGCTGGTAACGATCCGTCTGTCCGCCGTTGCGCAGGCGGCGAAGCCGGGCCGCGATCTGGCCGTCGGCGACGGTGACGGCCCCCCCGTCGCCCAACGCGCCGAGATTCTTCGTCGGATAGAAGCTGTATGCCGCGGCGGCGCCGAACGAACCCACCGGACGCCCCGCGCACGCCGCGAGGTGCGCCTGGCAGCAGTCCTCGACGACGAGCAGCCGGTGCCGCTCCGCGACCTGCATCAGCGCCGGCATGTCGGCCGGCTGACCGTAGAGATGGACGGGCAGCAGCGCGCGCGTCCGCGGTGTGACGGCCGCCTCCGCGGCGCGCGGATCGATCGTCAGTCGATCGGGATCGATGTCGGCGAAGACCGGACGCGCGCCGGTCATCATGATTGCGAGCGCGGAGTAGGCGGCTGACAGCGGCGAGGTGATGACTTCGTCCCCCGGGCCGATGCCGTGGACGCGCAGCGCGAGCATCAGCGCGTCGGTGCCGGTGCCCACGCCGACGGCGTACGGCGCGCCGCAGGCGGCGGCGAATTCCGCCTCGAAGGCCTCGAGCTCGGGGCCGAGCACGAACCAGCCGCGCGACACCACGCGATCGATGGCGGTCCGGATGTCTTGCGCGTCTTCGCCGGGCGTGAGGTTCAGGAACGGGACGCTACCGGACATTCGAATCATGAACGACGCGGCCCGGCGCCTTGAGATGCTCCCGCCGGATCACCAGCGAGACCCACAGTTTCATCACGTCCACGCCGGTGCGGAACAGCCGGCCGAAGTTGAAGAACTGCGACTTCCCGTACGCCCGGTGATAGTGGTGCACCGGCACTTCGGCGATGCGGAATCCCGCGTCCGTGATCTTCTTCATCATCTCGAGGCAGATCACGCCGCTGTCCTTCTCGAGCCGCACCTTGTCGAACACCGAGCGCCGGATCAGGCGAAAGTCGCAATCGACGTCGCGGACGCGGAGCCCGAACAGCAGCTTCACGGTGTGGTGATACAGCCGGCCGATGACGATGCGGTGCATCGGATCCGAACGGCTGATCTTGTAGCCGTTGACGACGTCCACCGAATCGTCCAGCCGCCGCCACAGGAGCTCCATCTCGGACGGATCGTACTGCGCGTCGCCGTCGGTGTAGAAGACCAGTTCGCGAGTGGCCGTCGCGAAACCGGTCCGCAGCGCGCCGCCGTAGCCGCGATTGCGCTCGTGGTGGACGACGCGCACCTCGGGGTAGGTCCGCGCCAGCTCGTCGAGAATCTCCGCGGTCCTGTCGGCGCTGCCGTCGTTGACGACGATGACCTCGAAGTCGGACGTCAGCTTGCGGGCGCTGCGGAGCGCCGTGATGACGAGGCTCGCGATAGTCCCGCTGTCGTTGTAAGCGGGAAAGAACACGCTCAGCCCCTTCACCGGGCTTTCAGCGGACATGGGGCGCCAAATGTTATCGGCTGAGTGACCTGAAGGCAAGAGCACGATCGTAAGCGAATTCGAACCGTTCCGCCGCAGCCGGCCAGCCGAAACGGGCGATGACCGCCTCGCGGCCGGCCGCGCCGAGCCGGGCGCGGCGCGCCGGATCGCCGAGCAGCGCGGTGATCGTCCGGGCCAGCGCCGCCGAGTCACGTTCCGGCACCACGGCGCCAGTCCTGTCGTCCAGGACCACGCTGCCGAGGCCGCCCGCCGCCGTCGCGACTACTGCCGTGCCCGACGCCAGCGCCTCGAGCGCGGTGTTCGGCAGCCCGTCCACGTTGCCGCTGTCGTCGCGCACGGACGGAATCGCGACGACGTCGGCGGCGCCGAACCATGCGCCGACCTCGTCCTGGGGCAGGTTGCCGAGCAGGTGCACGCGATCGGCGACGCCGGCGCGGATGGCGCGCTCATGCAGCTCCGCCGCGAGATCGCCATCCCCCGCGATCGCGAGGTGGACGGCGCGCAGCGCCGCCATGGAATCGATCAGGTACTCGAAGCCCTTCTTGCGAACCAGCCGTCCGGCGGCGACGACGAGCGGCCGATCGTCGCCGATGCCAAGACGCGAGCGCAACGCCGCGCGCCGTTCCGGCGCCGGCCGGAAGCGCGTGGTATCCACCCCGTACGGCACGACCTCGATCCGGTCCGCCGGCGCGCCGAGCGCGATCGCGCGCCGCGCCAGGTCCTCGCTGCACGCGGTTACGAAGCCGGCGCGCGCGAACACCCGCCGCGCCGCCGCGCCCGCCGGCGGGGTCCGCTCGGCGACGAACACATCCGACCCGTGCAGGCTGACGACGAGCGGCAGCGCCGGGCGGGCGGCGGCGGCGATCACGCCGCCCGGCACGACCCAGTGGCCGTGCATCACCGTCGCGCGGCGCTTCCGGGCGACGCGCATCGCCTTGAACCATCCCGCCGCGAGCGCCAGCGGCGCCGCCAGCCATGCCGCCGCCTTGAGCGTCACGTCGGCGCGGAGTCCGGCGGCGTAGCCGAACACGTTCAGCGACTCGACCGGGGCATACCGGAAGAAATGAAAGTGCACGCCGTCTTCCACCCGGCCGCGCACGATGCGCGGGTGCCACGGCGCGACGATGTGCACTTCGTGGCCGCGCGCCGCCACCGTCCTGGCGATCGGCTCCATGAACGTGCCGACGGAATCGCCGGGGAACCGCGGATACGATGTCGTCACCATCACGACGACGTGGCGCATGCTACGAGCGTGAGCGGAACACGAGCCGCCAGGGCATGATCAGCGACTCGAGGAGGACGTTGCCGGAGAGCTTCGACTGCCCGACGCGGCGCTCGATGAAGATGATCGGCACCTCGCCAATCCGCAGGCCGCGCCGCTGCGCCTCGTAGAGCATCTCGACGAGGAACGAGTAGCCGTCCGAGACCATGTCGGCGATCGGCATGCGCGCCAGCGCTTCGCGCCGCCAGCAGCGGTACCCGCTGGTGCAGTCGCTGGCCGACAGCGAGGTGATGAGCCGGATGTAGCGGTTGCCGAACGCGCTCAGAAAGATCCGATGCAGCGGCCAGTTCACGACGCTGACGCCGCGCAGATAGCGCGAGCCGATCACCAGGTCCTGCGACCCGGCGGCGCGAACCAGTTCCGGCAGGTAGTCCGGATTGTGCGACAGGTCGGCATCCATCTGGCAGATGAACTCGGCACGCCCTTCGCGGATCGCGTGGAGCAGGCCGTCGACGTACGAACGCCCCAGCCCGCGCGGCCCGGTGCGATGCATCACTTCGATGCGCCCGGGATGCCGCGCCGCCAGCGCGTCCGCCACCGCGCCGGTGCCGTCCGGCGATCCATCATCGACGACCAGCATGCGGGTGCCGTCGTACTTGAGAACGCCCTCGGCGAGGACCGGCAGATTGTCGCGCTCGTTATACGTCGGAGTGACAATCAACACGTTCATAAGTTGGTCGGCGGCTCGCGTGGGCTCACTCCGTGCGTTCGCGGGTGCGAAGGCCCGCCAGCAGGGCGGCGGTGACGATCAAGGCCGGGTCGATCACCGGGATCCGGAACCGTTCCTGCGGGAAGAAGATCAGGCCCGCCGCCACGGTCGACGCCGCCATCAGCCACAGTGCGACGGGGCCCGTGCGCCGCTGCGATTTCCGCCACCGCCACGCGCCGGCGATCGCCGCCGCGAGAACCGCCAGATAGGCCGCGACCGACGCGACGACGTACTTCGCCGAGTGTACCGCATATGACGGGCCCGCCGGCACGACCGTGTAGAACGCCTTGCGCGCCATCAACCAGAGCCAGGCGCCCGGGTTGGCGCGGATCCACGCGAACGCGTCGCGATAGTAGAGCGGCTCCAGCTCCTCCGCCGTCAATCCCGGATGCGCGCCGCGGAATTCCAGCTCGGCCCGCTTGATCGCCGGGTTCGCGGCGAGATCCCCCTCACCGACCGCCAGCGGATGGTTCCCGGTCCAGAACGTCACCCCGCCTTCGGAGGCCACGGCAATCCAGCGTCCGTAGACCCGGTGATTGCGGATCGTCCACGGAGCGACGCAGAGCGCGGCGACGAGGACGAAGATCGCCCCATGCGCCGCGCGCCTGCTCCGCCACAGCCACACCGCGGCGAACGGCAGGAAGAAGATCAGCCCCGGCCGGGTCAGAATCGCGGCGCCGGTGAGAACGCCGGCCAACGCGGTTCGCGGCTCGAGGATCGGCAGAATCGTTTCCGATCCTCGCCCCTCGCCCCTCGATCCTCGCTCCTGCAGCGCCCGCGCCGCGGCGAGCGCCAGCACCGAGAACAGCGTCTCGCTGAGTACGTATGCCGGCGTCCACACCAGCGGCGGGTACACCGCCGCGATCGCCGCCGCCGCCGTTCCCGCACGCGGGCCCGCAGCGCGCGAGGCGATCGACGCGATCAGCCAGACGATGAGCGTGCCGGCGAGCGCCTGGGCGATCTGCAGGCGCCGCGGCGCGTGGTCCGCGGGCTCGCGGAGGCCGAGGGCGGCGAGGAACAGCGGATATCCCGGAGCGCGCCCGAACTGCTGCGCGGTTCCCGGGCGCGGCTCGTCGGCGGGGTAGTGAAAGCCGTCGCCGCGCGCCACGCTGCGGCCGAGCGCCAGATACTCGCGCTCGTCGTGGGTCAGCGGCTGATCGACCCAGTAGAACAGCGCGAACCCGAGGCGCAGCGCCAGCGCGAGCGCCAGGCACGCCGGCAGCCGCAGCCGCGTCGGCGGCGCCGTCACCGCCGTCCTTCGAACCGCAGCGCGGAGATCTGCTCCGACACCAGCCCGACGAGGAACACGACGACCGCGAACAGAATCAGCAGCACCGATCCGTTGGGAATGCGCGAGTGCATCACCACGTTCCACATGCCGTAGCCGGCGCCGAGCGCGAGCGCCGCGGCGCTGATCGGCAGGAAGATCCTGAACGGGCTGAAGATCGTGATGATCTTGAAGATGATCATCAGGAACTTCGCGCCGTCGCGCGCCAGCTTGATCTTCGATTGTCCCGTCCGCTGCCGCGCGTGAATCGGCTCGAACGTCACGCTGTACCCACCCTTGATGAACGCCAGCGTCGTCGTCGTCGGCGTCGAGAAGCCGTTGGGCAGCAGATGCAGGAACTCGCGGAGGCCGGATGCGCGTGCGGCGCGGAACCCTGACGTGAGATCCGGGATGTCGCGTCCCGTGAGGTAGCTCGCGAACCGGTTCAGCAGGCCGTTGCCGGCGCGCCGGGCGTGCGTCGCCTGGGTTCTCGCCGAGCGCGCGCCGACCACGAGGTCGTAGGGGCCGAGCTTGTCCACCAGGCGGAGCGCATCTTCGGCGGGATGCTGGCCGTCGGCGTCCACGATCAGGATGTAGTCGCCGCCGGCGCGGCGGATGCCGTTCTTCACCGCGGCGCCGTTGCCGATGTTGTACGGATGTCGGACGACGGTGGCGCCGGCGGCGGCGGCGCGTTCGCCGGTGCCGTCGGTCGAGCCGTCGTCGACGACGATGATTTCCCGCCAGTGCGCCGCGCCGCGCAGCACCGCGATCACCTCGGCGATGGCCGCGCTCTCGTTGTACGCGGGGATGACGACCGAGACTGCGGAGGGATCCGCCACCTAGTGTTCCCACCGGTCGACGCGTTCGGACGCGTGCGTCACCGTCGGCCCCTCGCGGTCGCGCTCCTCGGGCGGCAGCTCGAGCCCGCGCACCCGGTAGAGCAGATCCTCGAGCAGCTTGCGGTTGGCGGAGATCAGATCCGCCACGAGGCCGATCACCAGCACCATGAAGCCGACGATCATCAGCACCGCCGCGGCGATGAGCGAGCCGGTGTGCTTGAAGCCTTCGCTTCGCAGCACGTAGTAGCCGTAGCGCAGCGCGAGCAGCACGCCGCCGCCGAAGATCGTGAGCCCCAGGTAGGTGAAGACCTTCAGCGGCTCGTACATCGCGTAGATGCGGACGATGGTGGCGCCGGACCGCTTGATATAGGAGAAGACGCTGTCGAACAGGCGCGACTCGCGCGTCCGCGGGTTGACCGCGATCGGCACGTGGGCGATGGCCATGCGCTTCTTGCCGGCCTGGATGATCGACTCCAGCGTGTACGAGAACTCGGAGACGATGGTCATGCGCAGCGCGGCTTCGCGCGTGTAGGCGCGGAAGCCGCTGGTGGTGTCGGGCACCGAGGTGTTCGACACCTGCCGGACCACCCAGCTGCCGAGCGCCTGCAGCTGCCGCTTGCGCCACGACATGTGCCGCAGCTCCGCGATGTTGCGATCGCCGATGCAGATGTCGGCCTCGCCGCGCAGCAGCGGCGCGAGCAGCCTGGGGATCTCGTGCCCGGCGTACTGGTTGTCGGCGTCGGTGTTGACGATGAAGTCGGCGCCGAGCTTCAGGCCGGCGTCGATGCCGGCGCGGAACGCCGCCGCCAGCCCCTGATTGCGCCGCAGCCGCACGATGTGATGCGCCCCGCAGGCGCGGGCCACCTCCGCCGTGCCGTCGCGCGAGCCGTCGTCGATCACCAGGATCTCGACGACGTCCACGCCGGCCATGCTCCGCGGCAGGTCGGCGAGCGTGGCCGGCAGCGTCTGCGCCTCATTGAGGCACGGAATCTGGATGATCAGTTTTTTCATCCGCCGCTCGCTTGCCTCACCAGCTTCTCAATCACGCCGTCCCAGGTGATCGTGCGCGCGCGCTCGTAGCCGGCGTCGCCCAGCGCCGCCGCGCGGCGCCGATCGGCGGCGAGCGCGTTGACGGCGTCGGCGAACGCCGACGGATCGGGCGGGCGCACGAAGCCGTTCACGCCGTCGACGACGAACTCGTTGGGCCCCCCGGAATCGGCGGCGGTCACGACCGGTTTGCGGGACAGGAACGCCTCGAGCGTGACGTAGCCGAAATCCTCGTCGAACGGCGGATACAGCACCGCCAGCGCCCGGCGATACAGATCCAGCAGCCGCTCGTCGTCGACCGAGCCGAGGAAGTCGATTCGATCGGCGACGCCCGCCTCCGCGGCGGCGCGTTCGACGTTGCCGCGCTGCGTGCCGTCGCCCGCCACCACGAGCCTGATCGGCTTATCGACGCGAGCCATGGCCGACACCAGCAGGTCGACGCGCTTCACTGCCTCGATCCGGCCGACCGACAGCACGAAGTCGCCGTACGCCGGCGGCGCGGCGCGCAGCCGGGCCGCCAGCTTCGGCGGATGATACAGCGCCTCGGCCGCCAGCCCGTTGTACTTCGCCACGCGATTCGCGGTGTTCCGGGCGTTGGCGTAGATGCGACGGCACTCCCCCAGCATCTCCGTATCCAGCCGGATCAGCGTGTCGCGGAGCCCCAGGTCCCGCTCGTTGTGCCCGAAATCGCTGTACTCGGTCCCGCACAGCTCGTACGCGGCGCGATACTGGTGAATCAGCCACGCGACCTTGTTCGGATGCCGCGCGAAATAGGTCGGAAACTTGGTCGCGATGACGAGGTCGATCGGCTGCCCGTTGCTCTCGCTCAGATCCAGCAGCCGCCACGCCGCCGCGTGCGGCAGGATCTCGTCTTTCGGATACCACTTGAACGGGACGCTCACCAGCTCCGCGTCGTAGCCGCGCGCGCGCAGCTCGCGGAGCAGCTCGCGTACGTGAACCTCCGCACCCCCGTGCACGAACGGCACTTGCGCCTCGAGTACGAGGATCTTCTGAACCGGCATCGACCGTTCCGATTATCCCGCAACTTCAGCAGCAACCGCGAGCGGGCGTGCAGAGGAGTCCGGGGGCGAAGCCCCGCGGATGATTACGTCGCGTGGCGGAAGTTGATCACGTCGCCGTCGAGGACGATGTACTCCTTCCCCTCGAGGCGCAGCTCGCCGTGCTCGCGGCACGCCGCGAGCGAGCCCCGCGCGAGCAGGTGCTCGTAGCGCACCACTTCGGCGCGGATGAAGCCGCGCTGGATGTCGGTGTGAATCTCCCCGCCCGCCTGCTGCGCGTTGGTGCCGCGCGGGATCGACCACGCGCGGTTCTCGTCTTCCCCCACGGTGAAGAAGGAGATGTACCCGAGCAGCTCGTAGCTGGCGCGGATCACGCGGTCCAGGCCAGACTCGCGCAGGCCGAGATCCGCCATGAATGCCGCGGCGTCCGCCGGATCGAGCTGCGCGATCTCCAGCTCGATCTTGGCGCAGATCGGCACGGCGCGGGTGTGCGCGCCCTGGAGGTAATCCGCGATTCCGGCAAGGTCCACCGCGCGGTCGGCCTGCGGCAGATCCGCCTCGTCGAGATTCAACACGATCAGCAGCGGCTTCGCGGAGAGGAACTGGAATCCTCTCAGCCGCCGCGCGTCGTCGGCCGGGAGGTCGAGCGTGCGGATCGCCTTGCCGTTCTCGAGCAGCGCCCGGCAGCGCAGCAGGATCTCGTGTTCCTTCTTCAGGTCCGCGTTCGCCGCCGACTTCTTCAGATCCCGTTCGAGCCGCTCGAGCCGCCGCTCGACGACGCCGAGATCCGCGAGGATGACTTCCTCCTCCATGGTGCGGACGTCGCGCGCCGGATCGACGGAGCCCGCGGCGTGCGGAATGGCGGGATCGCGGAACATGCGGACGACGTGCAGCAGCGCGTCGGCGTTGCGAAACGGGGCGACGTCGAGGAGCGCGGCCGCGCCGGTCCGCGCCCCGCCGGCGCCGCCCATGTCGGCGAACTCGACGGTCGCCGGGGTGTGCTTGCGCGGTTTGAACAGCTCAGTCAGCCGATCGAGGCGCTCGTCGGGTACGCGGGACACGCCGACATGGGCTTCCTGCCGGCCCGCGGGACGCGGAGCCTCGCGGACGCTGGTCAGGAGCTGGAAGAGGGCGGTCTTGCCGGACGAGGGGAACCCGATGAGGCCGGCGCGCAGCATGTCAGATCTGCGCATGCTAGCACGCGAAAGGGGGCGAAAGTTTAACGTAAGTCCAAGAGGCTCTACATTTTGCCGTTGACAGAAAGAGATGCCCCCTCTACTATCGCGGTGGATTTTTGTGGAGCAAAGTGGAGTAAACGGACGTGCTCCGGGGCAACTACGCCGCCAGAATCGATGACAAGGCGCGGCTCAAGATTCCGAACGCTTTCCGTGCGCTGGTCGAAAAGGCGCATGGGTCTGAAGTGTTCGTGACGAGCCTGACGGGGGACTCCGTACGGATTTATCCCATGCCGGTCTGGCTGGCCCTGGAAGAGCGCCTGGCCCGCGCCCCCTCGACTCATCCGTCCCGCACCAAGTTTCTCGACCGGGTGAACTACTACGGGCAGAGCGCCGAAATCGATTCACAGGGGCGCGTGCTGATCCACCAGCGCCTGCGCGACTCCGCCGGCATGAGCGGTGAAGTCGACGTGCTCGGCGCGGTCGATCGCCTCGACGTCTGGAATCACGATCGGCTCGTCGCCAAGATGCTCAGCGAGCCTTACACGGACGACGACGCCCGCGCCCTCTCGGAGTTCGGCGTCTGATGTCGCCCCTGCACGAGCCGGTGATGGTCCCCGAAGTGCTCACCCTGCTCGAGCCGTCGCGCGGCGGTCTGTTCGTCGACTGCACCGTCGGGCTCGGCGGCCACAGCCGCGCGCTGCTGGAGAACGGCGCCGACCGCCTGCTCGGGCTGGATCGCGACGTCTCCGCGCTGGCGCTGGCGCGTGCCGCCTTGTCCTCCTTCGGCGGGCGTGTCGAGCTGGTGCATGCGGATTACCGCGACCTCGGCCGGGTGCTCGACGCGCGCGGCATCGACGCGGTGGCGGGCGCGCTCGCCGACCTCGGGGTGTCGTCGATGCAGCTCGACGAGGCCGGGCGCGGCTTCAGCTTCCGCCGCGACGAGCCGCTCGACATGCGGATGGATCGCACCCAGGGACCCACCGCGGCGGATCTGCTCCGCGACGTGGACGAGCAGGCGCTCGCCGACGTGATCTTCCAGTTCGGGGAGGAGCGCTTTTCGCGCCGCGTCGCCCGCGCGATCGTCGGCGCGCGCCGGGAAGCGGCGATCGACACGACGTCGCGGCTGGCGGCGATCGTCCGCCGCGCCGTGCCGCACAAGGGACACCAGCGGATCGACCCGGCGACGCGGACCTTTCAGGCGCTGCGGATCTGGGTCAACCGCGAGCTGGAGGGGCTGGACGGGTTCCTCGCGGACGCGACGCGGCGGCTGCGCGCGAACGCGCGGCTGGCGGTGATCACGTTCCACTCGCTCGAGGATCGCATCGTGAAGCACACCTTCCGGGCGCTGGAGAAGACCGGCGACGGGCTCCGCATCCTGACCAAGCGGCCGCTCACGCCCGGCGACAACGAGGTCGCGCGCAACCCGCGCGCCCGCAGCGCCAAGCTGCGCGCGATTGAGAGGTTCGCATGAGCGGAATGGACTTCGAGTACGCGATCAAGAAGGACATTCGCAACAACCCGATCGTGCGCGAGGTCGACGCGGCGCGCCAGCGGCAGCTCTGGCGCTCGGTCGGCATCGGGCTGTTCCTCGTCGTGGTGCTGCTGTTCTCCGCGTGGCAGCATTTCGAGCTGCTGCGGCACGGCTATCAAATCGAACGCATGCGCCAGGAGCGCGCCGCGGAAGAGGAGATCAACCGCCACCTCACGCTCGAGATCGAGACGCTGCGCGCCCCGCGCCGCATCGAGAAGATCGCCACCGAGCAGCTCCACCTCGTCGCGCCGGCGCGCGGCCGGGCCATCGTCATCGAGCGCGTCACTCCGGCGGCGCCGCCCGACAAATCGATCGTCGCCGCACGGTAGACAGGCGCGTCCGGACATGGCGATCACACCAGAGCGCATCCAGTCGCTGCTCGAAGCCGGACGAGGTCTCGGCCTGGCAGCCTTCGGCCACCGGCGGAATGGCGCGCGACCCTCCGCTCGCGCATTCTCATCGCCGCCGCCGGCCTGGCGCTGTGGACCGCGGGCATCGAGGCGCGCCTGGTCTATCTGCAGGTCGTCGCGCACGAGGACTTCACCACCCGCGCCGATCGGCAGCAGCTGCGCACCGTGATCCCGCCCGCCAAGCGCGGCGACATCTTCGATCGCAAGGGACGGCTGCTCGCCTACAGCGTCGACGCCGACACCATCGCCGCGGTGCCGAACGAGATCGACAACCCGGCGGAGGTCGCGGCGCGCGTCTGCGCCGCGCTCGACGGCTGCAACGCCGAGCGCCGGCAGGGGATCGCGAGGAACCTCTCGAAGCGCGCGCCGTTCGCCTACATCGCCCGCCAGGTGACGCCCGACGAGGCGCGGCGCGTCAAGGCGCTGGCGCTGTCCGGCATCATGCTGCTGAAGGAGAGCCGCCGCTACTACCCGAACAGCGAGCTGGCGGCCCACGTCATCGGCTACGTCGGCCTCGACAACGTCGGTCTCGGCGGCATCGAGTCCGCCTACGACTCGCAGATCCGCGGCCGCGCCGGCAAGGTCCTGCTGCAGACCGACAACCTGCGGAAGGCGATGTTCAGCCGGGTCGAAACCCCGCCCACCGCGGGCGCCGGCATCGAGCTGACGATCGATCAGTACCTGCAGTACGTCGCCGAACGCGAGCTGCGCGCCGGCGTCGAGGAGAACCGCGCCGAAGGCGGAACCGCGATCGTCATGGATCCGTCGAGCGGCGAGATCCTCGCGCTCGCCAACTGGCCCACGTTCAATCCCAACGCGTTCGGCCGCGTCGACGACGCCGTCCGCCGCAACCGCGCCATCCAGACGCTCTACGAGCCGGGCTCGACGTTCAAGATCGTCACCGCGTCGGCGGCGCTGGAACAGAAGGTGATCCGGCCGGATTCGCTGATCGAGACCAGCCCGGGCTTCATCACGTTCCCGGGACGCAAGCCGATCTACGACACGCACCACTACGGGACGCTCGACTTCACCGACGTCATCGTCAAATCGAGCAACGTCGGCGCGATCAAGGTCGGTCTGAAGGTCGGCCCGGAGGTCCTCACGCAGTACGTGAACCGGTTCGGCTTCGGCCAGACGCTCGGGCCGGATTTCAAGGGAGAGACCGCCGGCATCGTCTGGAGCGCCGATCGGCTCGACGCCAGCGCGCTCGCCTCGGTGGCGATGGGCTACCAGGTCGGCGTGACGCCGCTGCAGATGGTGAGCGCCGTCAGCTCGGTCGCCAACGGCGGCCACCTGTTCCAGCCTCGCGTCGTCCGCGCCTTCATCAGGGACGGCCGCCGCATCGACGTGCCGGCGAAGGAGATGCGGCGCACGATCGAAGCCGGGACGGCAGCGACGCTGACGACGATCATGGAACAGGTGGTCGAGCGCGGCACCGCGAAGGCGGCGCAGATCGAGGGGTTCACCATCGCCGGCAAGACCGGCACGGCGGCGAAGCTCGTCAACGGCCACTATCAGACGTCCGATTACAACGCGTCGTTCGTCGGCTTCATTCCCTCGCGCAACCCGCGCCTGGCCATCCTCGTGGTGATCGATTCGCCGCACGCCAGAGGGCACACGGGAGGGGCGGTGTCCGCGCCGGTGTTCAAGCGCATCGCCGAAGCGGCGGTGACGTATCTCGGGATTCCGCCGAACCTGAATCCGCCGCCGCCGGTGCTCGTCGCCCGGCGCGACGCCGCCGACGCCACCGGCGTGATGCCGCAGCCGGCGCGCACCGCCGCCGTGCTGCCGGCGGAGGTGGAGCCGGTGCGCGACGGCCTGATGCCCGATCTGCGCGGGCTCAGCGCGCGCGAAGCGCTGCGGCTGCTGTCGAAGCTCGGGATGACGGCGCGGATGAGCGGCGACGGGTTCGTCCTCGATCAGCTGCCGCTGCCCGGATCGGCGGTGCTGCGCGGCGAGGCCTGCGCGCTGAAGCTGGGCCGCCGCGTGATGGCCAACGGGGGCGCGCCGTGACGCTGCGCGAGCTGTTCGCCGCGACGTCGTTCCGGGACCGCGCCCCGGCTGTCGCAGACGATCGCCAGGTCACGGGCGTCGCTTACGACTCGCGCCAGGTGAAGCCGGGCACGGTGTTCGTCGCCTTGCGCGGCGTCAACGCCGATGGCAGCCGGTTCGCGCCGCAGGCGATCGCCAACGGCGCGATCGCGGTCGTCGCCGAGACCGCCCCCCCCGCGGGCGTGTCGGTGCCGTGGATGCGCGTCGCGGGCGCGCGCGCCGCACTGGCCGAGCTCGCCGCCGCCTTCCACGGCCATCCCAGCGAGGAGCTGGTGCTCGTCGGGATCACGGGCACCAACGGCAAGACCACGACCTCGTACGTGCTCGCCTCGATCTTCGAAGCGGCCGGGATCAAGTGCGGCCGCATCGGCACGATCGGCTACCGCGTCGGCGGGCGCGAGCTGGAGGCGCCGCGCACCACGCCGGAGGCGCCCGAGCTGCAGCAGATGCTCCGCGGCATGGTGGCCGACGGCTGCGGCGCCTGCGTGATGGAGGTGTCGTCGCACGCGCTCGCGCTGCGGCGCGCCGACAGCCTGCGGTTCGCCGCCGGGGTGTTCACCAATCTCACCCGGGACCATCTCGACTTCCATGGCGACATGGAGGCGTACTTCGGCGCCAAGCGCCGGCTGTTCGAGATCCTGCCCGCGGGGGCGGTCGGCGTCATCAACGTGGACGACCGCCGCGGCTCGGATCTGATCGCCGCCGCGAAGCGGCCGGTGACCTACGCGATTGACGCGGCTGCGGACGTCCGTCCCGGCCCGCTGACCTTCACGCTCGACGGGCTCGAGTTCGAGATCCGCACGCCGCGCGGCACGCTGCACGTGCGGTCGCCGCTGGTCGGCCGCCCGAACGCCTACAACATCATCGCCGCCGCGGCGACCGCGATGGCGCTCGACTTGCCGTTCTCGGCCATCGAAGCCGGCGTCGCCCGCCTGGAGAACGTGCCGGGCCGCTTCCAGGTCGTCTCCGCGCCGGCCGACGACGTGCGGGTCATCGTCGACTACGCGCACACCGACGACGCGCTGAAGAACCTGCTCGAGACGGCGCGTCCCCTCGCCACCGGCCGCGTCGTGACCGTGTTCGGCTGCGGCGGCGACCGCGATCGCACCAAGCGGCCGTTGATGGGGGCGGTGGCGGCGCGGCTCAGCGACCTGGTGATCGTCACGTCCGACAACCCGCGCAGCGAAGATCCGGAGCGGATCATCGACGAGATCCGCCGCGGCATCGTGAGGCCCGCCGACCGCATCGCGCCGAAGGGGCAGCAGAAGGGCACGCCGTCGCTCGCCATCGTCGATCGGCGCGAAGCGATCGAGAAGGCGATCAAGGACGCGCGGTCAGGCGACCTGATTCTGATCGCCGGCAAGGGGCACGAGAAGTACCAGGTGATCGGCGACCGGACGCTGCCGTTCGACGACGTGGACGTGGCCCGCGCGGCGCTGGGACGGCGGCGCAGCGGATCGCGGGTGACCTGACCGGTGGCGGCCATCGCGCTCACCGCCGCGGAGATCGCCGCCGCGACCGGCGGCACGATCGTCTCCGGCGATCCGGCGCGGCGGGTCGAGCGATGGTCGATCGACACGCGCACGCTGCAGCGCGGCGATCTGTTCGTCGCCATCCGCGGCGACCGGTTCGACGGGCATGAATTCGTCGCCAGCGCGCTGGCCGCGGGAGCGGCCGGGGCAGTGGTGACCGCGACGCCGGCCCTGCCCGAGGCAGGAAACCCGTCGACGGGCTCACGCCCGTCGCGGGGCGAGGGGGGACCGGCGCCGCTCTTGATCAAGGTCGCGGACACGACGCGGGCGCTGCAGGACGGCGCGCGCGAGGTGCGGCGGCGATCGGGCGCCAAGGTGGTCGCGATCACCGGCAGCGCCGGCAAGACGACGACCAAGGAGTTGACGGCCGAGTTCCTGGCGGGAACGCGGACCGTGTTTCGCAACAAGGGGAACTTGAACAACCACATCGGCCTGCCGCTCTCGCTGCTGGAGCTGCGCTCGAAGCCGGACGTCGCGGTCGTCGAACTGGGGATGAGCCATCCCGGCGAGATCCGCACGCTGGTCGGGATCGCCGAGCCGGAGGTGCGCGTGTGGACCAACGTCGGCGACGCCCACCTCGGGTTCTTTGCCTCGGCGGACGCGATCGCCGATGCCAAGGCGGAGATCCTCGAGCAGGCGCGGCCCGGCGACCTGCTGGTGTCCAACGCGGACGACGAGCGGATTCAGTCGCGCGCCCAGTGGTTCGGGGGCAGGATTCTGACGTTCGGTCTATCGGATCGAGCTCATGTGCGCGCCAGTGCCGTGCGGCATCGCGGCCTCGACGGGATGAGCGCGATCGTGACCTCTCCCGCCGGCACCTTCGAAATCGAGACGCCGCTGCTCGGGTCCGGCAACCTCCTCAACGTCCTGGCGGCGGCGGCGGTGGCCATCGACCTGGGCGTGCCTACCGACCAGATCAGTGCGCGCGCCGCGGCGATGAAGCCGGCGGCGCACCGCGGCGAGCTGCTGCGCCTGCCCGGCGGCGTGACGCTGATCGACGATTCCTACAACTCGAGCCCGGCGGCGTTGACGCGCGCGCTGGAGACGGTCGCCGCCGCCACGGGGAGCGCGCGGAAGATCGCGGTGCTCGGCGAGATGCTGGAGCTGGGCGAGCACTCCGTCCGCCTGCACGAAGAGAGCGGCGTCGCCGCCGCGGCCGCCGGCCTGGCGATGCTGATCACCGTCGGCGGCGAAGCCGCGGAGCGGATGGCCGATGCCGCCCTCGCGGCGGGCGTCCCGACCGTCATTCACGCGGCGCACAGCGACGAGGCGACGCGGGTCGTCCTGCAGCGCGTCCGCCCCGGCGATCTGGTCCTGGTGAAGGGCTCGCGAGGCATCCGCACCGACATCGTCGTCGATCGCCTCAAGGCGGAGTTCGCCTGATGCTGTACCACCTGCTCTACGAGCAGCTCCACTCGGAGTTCGGGGTGCTGAACGTGTTCCGCTACATCACGTTCCGCACCGCCGGGGCGAGCGTGACGGCGCTGGCGTTGAGCCTGGTGCTCGGGCCGATGATGATCCGGCGGCTGCGCGAGTTCCAGATCGGCCAGGTGATCCGGCAGGACGGGCCGCAGACGCACCGCGCCAAGGCGGGCACGCCGACCATGGGCGGATTGCTGATTCTGTCGTCGGCGCTGATCCCGACGCTGCTCTGGGCCAATCTGACCAACCCCAACATCTGGATCGTGGTCATCGCGACCGCCGCGTTCGGCGCGGTCGGCTTCGCCGACGACTACCTCAAGATCGTGCGCCGCTCGCACCACGGCTTGTGGCCGCGCTACAAGATGGGCTGGCAGGTGGTGATCGGGCTCGCCGTCGGCGGCGCGCTGATCGCGCTGACCGCGCTCGATCTCTACAACACGCGGCTGGTCTTTCCGTTCTTCAAGCGGTTCATCCCGGATCTCGGCTGGGCCTACGTCCTGTTCGCGATGTTCGTGTGCGTGAGCTGGACCAACGCGGTCAACCTCACGGACGGCCTCGACGGCCTCGCGATCAGCGTGTTCGGCGTCGCCGCCGCGGCGCTGACGGCGCTCGCCTACGTCAGCGGGCATCGCGTCTTCGCGGAGTACCTGCAGCTCCAGACCGTGTCGCCGCTGATCGGCGAGCTGACGATCTTCTGCGGCGCGCTGGTCGGCGCCAGCCTCGGCTTCCTCTGGTACAACTCCTATCCCGCCGACATCTTCATGGGCGACGTCGGATCGCTCGCCCTCGGCGGCGCGCTCGGGACGGTCGCGCTCCTCATCAAGCAGGAGTTCGTGCTGGTGATCGTCGGCGGCGTCTTCGTGCTCGAGGCCGCGTCGGTCGTGGTGCAGGTCGCGTCGTTCCGCCTCACCGGCCGGCGCGTGTTCCGGATGGCGCCGCTGCACCACCACTTCGAGCTGATCGGCTGGTCGGAGCCGAAGGTGATCGCCCGGTTCGTGATCCTCGCGATCATCTTCGCGCTGTTCAGCCTCACCACCCTGAAGCTCAGATGACGGGCAGCACTCCTTTCACGGTCGCGGGACGGAAAGCGGTCGTCGTCGGCGCCGCGAGAAGCGGGGTGGCGGCCGCGGAGCTGCTGGTGCGCCGCGGCGCCACGGTGACGCTGACCGACCTTCAGCCTTCCATCCCCGAAGAGGGGCAGCTGCGCAACGCCGGCGTCGAGCTCGAGCTCGGCGGACACCGCGCCGGGACGCTGCGATCGGCGGATCTGATCGTGCTGAGTCCGGGCGTGCCGCTGACCCAGCGCGACGTCGCCGCGGCGCGCGCCGCCGGCGTCCCCGTGATGGGGGAGCTGGAGCTCGCCTCACGCTGGCTTCGCGGGCGCATCGTCGCCATCACCGGCACCAAGGGCAAGTCGACGACCACGACGCTGACGGGGCGGATGCTCGAGGCCGGCGGCCATCGCGTGCTGGTCGGCGGCAACATCGGGCACGCGCTGAGCGCGCAGGTGGACGATTCCACGGAAGAAACGATCCACGTCGTCGAAGTGAGCAGCTTCCAGCTGGAGGGGTCCGAGACCTTCCATCCGTGGATCGCGGTGCTGTTGAACTTCTCGCCCGATCACCTCGATCGCCACGCGGACCTGGCGGAGTACGCGGCGGCCAAGGCACGGATCTTCGCGAACCAGACGTCCGACGACTGGGCGGTGCTCAACGCGGACGACGAGCCGTCCCACGCGCTGGCGCAGGAAGCGCGCTCGCGGCGGCTGCTGTTCGCCACGTCACGCGACCTGCTGGAAGGGGTGCTCGTCGCCCGCGACGCGATCGTGCGGCGCACGCGCGACGGCGAGCAGGCGCTGGTGCCGCTGTCGTCGGTCAAGGTGCTCGGCCGGCACCTGCTGGCCGACGTGGTCGCGGCGACGGCGATCGCATCGCTCGCCGGGGTCGCGGCGCCCGCGATGGTGCGCGCGGTCGAGACCTTCACCGGCCTCGAGCACGCGCTGGAGCCGGTCGCGGAGATCGCCGGGGTGCGCTTCGTCAACGACTCGAAGGCCACCAACATCGAGGCGGCGCTGCGCGCGATTCAGAGCTTCGCGCCCGGCCTGGTGGTGATCCTCGGCGGCCGCTTCAAGGGCGGCGACTTCGCCGACCTGACGTCCGCCCTGGTGGAGCGATCCGCGTCGGTCGTCGCCATCGGGGAAGCGGCGCCGCTCGTGCGCGAGGCGTTGTCACCCGCGGTGGCCGTGCACGACGCCGCCGACATGGTGGCAGCGGTGCGGACCGGGTTCGCCCTCGCGTCCCCCGGCGAAACCGTCCTGCTCGCCCCGGCATGCGCGAGCTTCGACATGTTCAAGGACTACGCCGAGCGCGGCCAGGTCTTCAAACGCGAAGTGGCGCGGCTCGAAAGCGAGTGGAGCGGCATCAGGGAACAGTGACTCGACGCGGGAAGCGGGAAGCGGGAAGCCGGAAGCGGGAAGCGGGAAGCGGGAAGCGGGTAGCGGGGAGATCGATATCCCCGAGGAGTGAGTTGTCATCAGTCGGTAATGGCGGAGAAGAGCTGGCCGCTGGGAACGCAGGCTGCCCCGGTCTGCGAGGTCGGTGTCTTCCCTCACAACCGGCTGATGACAACTGACTGCTCGGGGGTTGTTTCGGTTCCGCCCCGGCCGGGCTTTAGCCGGCAGGCGTGACGGTACGATCAAATGGCCAGGAAACTCAAATCGGACAAGCTGCTGTTCATCGCCATCCTGGTGCTGGTCTGCGCCAGCCTGGTGATGGTCTACAGCGCCTCGGCCGTGATCGCGCTGGAGAAGCACCAGCACCCGTCGTTCTTCCTGTTCAAGCAGGCGACGTTCGCGCTGCTCGGCCTGGTGCTGATGCCGGTGCTGATGCGCGTCGACTACCGCAACTACCGGCAGCCGATCGTCCTGTGGACGGCGCTCGGGCTGGTCGGGCTGGCGCTGATCGCCGTGCTGTTCGGCCCGCGCATCAACGGCGCGCGGCGGTGGTTCGGCGTCGCCGGCGTCGGCGTGCAGCCGTCCGAGTTCGCCAAGCTCGCCGTCATCTTCTTCGTGGCCGCGATCCTCGAGCGCCGCATGGACCGCATCGACGACCTGCGCTACTCGCTGGTCCCGGTCGGCGTCGTGCTCGGCGGCATCGTCGGGCTGATCCTGCTGCAGCCGGACCTTGGAACGGCGCTGTCGATCATCGTGATCGTCGCCGCGATGGTGTTCGCCGCCGGGATCAACTACCGCTACATCGTCGGACTGATGCTGGTGCTGCTGCCGGCCGCCTATCTGGTGCTGATGAGCGCCGACTACCGGCGCCGCCGCATGCTCGCCTTCCTCGACCCCTGGCAGGACCCGCTCGGCGACGGCTTCCAGGTGATTCAGTCGCTGATCGCGGTCGGCACCGGCGGCGTCTTCGGCCGTGGCCTGATGGCCGGCGTGCAGAAGCTGTTCTATCTGCCGTACCCCGAAACCGATTTCATCTATGCGGTGATCGGCGAGGAGCTGGGGCTCCTCGGCACGTCGCTGGTGCTGGCCTGCTTCTGCGTGATCGCGTGGCGCGGGCTGCGCACGGCGCTCCGCGCGCCGGATCGCTTCGGCGCGTTCCTCGCCCTGGGACTCACCGCCATGGTGGTCGTGCAGGCGTTCTTCAACATCAGCGTGGTGCTCGGACTGCTGCCGACGAAGGGAATCCCGCTGCCGTTCGTCAGCTTCGGCGGCTCGTCGCTGCTGATGAGCATGATCGGGATGGGCATCCTGCTGAACGTCTCGCAGTACGCCTCCTCCACGCACGTCATCACCACGGAAATGACGGCGGATGCATGACCCTCTCGAGCTCACTCGGGGCAGCCGCGTTGCGCGCCGTGATTGCCGGGGGCGGCACCGGCGGCCATCTGTATCCGGGGATCGCGATCGCCAGAGAGCTGGCGGCGCGGCGGCCGGGATCGACGATCACGTTCGCCGGAACGGCGCGCGGAATCGAAACCAGGGTGGTGCCGCGCGAAGGGTTCGAGCTGGATCTGCTCCGCATCGCGGGCTTGAAGGGGCGCTCGGCGCCGGCGGCGATTCGCGGCGTCGCGCTGTTGCCACTGAGCTTCGCCGATGCCTGGCGGATCATCAGCCGCCGCCGGCCGGACGTCGTGATCGGCGTCGGCGGCTATGCCTCGGGACCGGTGGTGATGCTCGCGGCGCTGCGCGGCGTGCCGACGCTCATCGCCGAGCAGAACGCCGTGCCCGGCATGACCAATCGACTGCTCGCGCGCGTGGTGAGCGCGGCGGCGGTGACGTTCGACTCGACGGTGTCCTTCTTCGGCAGGAGGGGTTTTGTCGCAGGCAACCCGGTACGTCCTGAATTCTTCGACGGGGAGCGTCCGCCGGACCGCGGCAACGGCCGGCGGGCGAAGGTCCTGATCTTTGGCGGCTCCCAGGGCGCGCACGCAATCAACCTGGCCATGGTGGAGGCGGCGCCGCGGCTGGCAGCCGCTGGCGGCGTGGACATCACGCATCAGACAGGAGAGCGCGACGTGGACATGGTCAGGAGCGGCTACCGCTCCGCGGGCCTCGAGGCCCGGGTCGAGCCGTTCCTCTACGCCATGGACCGGGAAATGAAGGGCGCGGACCTCGTGGTGAGCCGCGCCGGCGCGACGACGATCGCCGAGCTGGCCGCGGTCGGGCGCGCCGCGATCCTCGTACCGCTGCCGACGGCGGCCGACGATCACCAGAAGAAGAACGCCGAGGTCTTCGCCCGCGCCGGCGCCGCCGAGCTGATCGAGCAGAAGGACCTGACCGGTCCGCTGCTCGCGGATCGACTGCTGGCGCTGGCGTCGGATTCGCGCCGCATCGCGGAGATGGGGCGCGCGGCGCACGCCATGGCGCGCCCGGACGCGGCGAAGCGGATCGTCGACCGGCTGCTGCAGCTCGTCGCCGGCGGCGACTGAGATGCTGGGACGAACGCGGCGGATTCATTTCGTCGGCATCGGCGGGATCGGCATGAGCGGGATCGCCGAGCTGCTGGCCAATCTCGGGTACGAGGTGAGCGGCTCGGATGCGAAGCCATCGGAATTGACCGCGCGTCTGGAAAAGCTCGGGGTGAGAGTCGCGAAAGGACACCATGCGTCGCACGTGCGGGAGGCCGACGTGGTCGTGACCTCGTCGGCGATTCAAGCCGGCAACCCCGAGGTGGACGAGGCCCGCCGCCGCGGCATCCCGGTGATCCCGCGGGCCGAGATGCTCGCCGAGCTGATGCGGCTGCGCTACGGCATCGCCGTCGCCGGCGCGCACGGCAAGACGACGACCACGTCGATGATCGCACTGGTGCTCGAGCGCGCCGGTCTGGATCCCACGGCGGTGATCGGCGGGCGGCTGAGCGCGTTCGGCAGCAACGCGCGGCTCGGCCGCGGGGACTACATGGTCGTCGAAGCGGACGAGAGCGACAGGACGTTCCTGAAGCTCACGCCGTCGATTGCGGTGATTACGAACCTCGACCACGAGCACATGGAGAGCTACGGCAGCTGGGGCGCCCTGCAGCAGGCGTTCGTCGACTTCGCCAACAAGGTGCCGTTCTACGGCACGGTGGTGGCCTGCGCCGACGACGCGCCGGTGCGCGAGCTGCTGCCGCGCATGACCCGCCGGGTGATCACCTACGGGTTCGACGATCGCGCCGCGACGGTGACCGGCCGGGACATGGCGCTGGAGGCGTTCGGCTCGCGCTGCCGCGTCGTGCACGCGCCGCGCGGCGGCGCCGCCACCGATCTCGGCACGCTGCAGCTGCGAGTGCCGGGCCGCCACAACCTGCTCAACGCCCTCGGCGCCGTGGCGGTGGGCCTCGAGGTCGGCATCCCGTTCGCGAAGATCGCCAGCGGGTTCTCGGACTTTCGCGGCGCCGAGCGGCGGTTCCAGCTGTGCGGCGAGGCCGGCGGCGTGATGGTGGTGGACGACTACGGGCACCATCCCACCGAGATCGCCGCCGTGATTGCCGCGGCGCGCGCCGGCCTCGACCGCCGGATCGTGGTGGTGTTCCAGCCGCACCGCTACACGCGCACCCGCGATCTGCTCGACCAGTTCGGCGCCGCCCTGGCCGGCGCGGACGAGATCCTGCTGACGGACGTCTATGCCGCGGGCGAAGCGCCCATACCCGGCGCGACCGCCGAAGCGGTGGAAGCGGCGGTGCGCAAGACGGGCCGGCCGGTCACGCTGGTGAAGGCGCTCGACGACGTTCCGGCGGCGGTCGCCCGGATGGCGCGGCCGCACGACCTGGTGATCACGCTTGGCGCCGGTTCGATCGGCACGCTGCCCGAGCGGATCCTCGAGGCGCTCACCGGAAAGGCGACGGCGTAGGCATGCGGGTCAAAGCCCCTGCGGAAAAGAACTTCCGCCGCGCGCGGACGCGGCCCGGGTCGGCCAGGCGAAGCGCCGGCCTGCTCCGGTACGTCTCGTGGCGGCTGGTGCGCTATCTCGTGGCGGTCACGTTCGTCGCGTACGCCGGCTATACGGCGACCACGCTGGTGCTGCACGCATCCGCGCTGCAGGTCCGCCGGATTGCCGTGCACGGCAACGTGCGCATCTCGAGCGGCGAGGTGCAGGCGATCGTCGACGGCCTCCGCGGCACCAGCATCCTCACCGCGGATCTCGTCGGCTACCGGCGGCGGCTGATGGAATCGCCGTGGATCGCGGACGTGGCGCTGCGCCGCGTGCTGCCGTCGACCGTGGAGATCTTCGTCTCCGAGCGACGCCCGGTCGGCCTTTGCCGCCTCGGCAGCACGCTGTACCTGGTCGACGCCGGCGGCACCCTGATCGACGAGTTCGGGCCCCTCTACTCCGAGTTCGACCTGCCGATCATCGACGGCCTGGTCGCGTCGCCGAGCAGCGGCCAGCCGACGATCGATCCGGCGCGGGCGGATCTCGCGGCGCGCGTCATCGACTCGCTGGCGTCGCGCAACGACATCGCCCGGCGGGTTTCGCAGATCGACGTTCGCGACATCCACGACGCGGTGGTGATGCTCCAGGACGACCCGGCGCTGCTGCACCTCGGCGACGAGAAGTTCCTCGAGCGGCTCCAGTCGTACGTCGATCTCGCGCCGGCGCTGCGCGAACAGGTCAGCGACATCGACTACGTCGACCTGCGCTTCGGTGAACGGGTTTACGTCCGGCCGGCGGCGGTGAAACGGTGAGTGCCCGCTGCTCGAGCGGGTGGGGTAGGTAGCTTCGGCCTTCAGGCCGGAGAGACACGGGGGCATCTGTGGCGCGTAAGGAACGATATCTGGTCGGTCTGGACGTCGGGACGTCGAAGATCGCCGCCATCGTCGGGGAGATGACCGACGATGACGGCCTCGACATCATCGGTCTCGGCCTGGCCGAGTCGAAGGGCATCCGCCGCGGCGTCGTCGTGAACCTCGAGGCGGCGGTCGAGTCGATCAAGAAGGCGATCGACGAGGCCGAGCTGACCGCCGGGGTCGAGATCGACTCGGTCCATCTCGGCCTGTCGGGCGCGCACGTCAAGGCGTTCAACAGCCGCGGCGTGGTCGCCGTCGCCGGGAAGAACCGCGAGATCACCCGCGAGGACGTCCGGCGCGCGATCGACGCGGCGAAGGCGGTGGCGCTGCCGAGCGGGCGGGAGATCCTGCACGTCCTGCCGCAGGATTTCGTCGTCGACGAGCAGGACGGCATCGGCGCGCCGGTCGGCATGACCGGGACCCGGCTCGAGGTGAACGTCCACGTCGTCACCGGCAGCGCCTCGTCGACGCAGAACATCGTCGCGTGCGTGAACCGGGCCGGCGTCGCCGTGCTCGACACCGTGCTCGAGCAGCTGGCGGCGAGCGAGGCGGTGCTCACCGACGACGAGAAGCAGCTGGGGGTGGCGCTGGTCGACATCGGCGGCGGCACCACCGACTTCGCCATCTTCGAGCGCGGCAGCATCTGGCACACCGGCGTGGTGGCGGTGGGCGGCGATCACTTCACCAACGACATCGCCGTCGGCCTGCGCACGGCGATCCCGGACGCGGAGAAGATCAAGCGCCGCTGCGGCTGCGCGCTGTCGGCGATGGTGAGCGAAGACGAGACCATGGACGTGCCGAGCGTCGGCGGGCGCAAGCCGCGCGTGATGGCGCGGCGCATCCTGTCGGAGATCCTGCAGCCGCGCGCGGAGGAGATCTTTCACCTGCTCTGGGACGAGATCCGCAAGGCCGGGTTCGAGAAGTCGCTCAACTCGGGAATCGTGCTCACCGGCGGCGGAGCGATGCTCGAGGGGATGGCGGAGATCGCCGAGCAGATTTTCGATCTGCCGATCCGCCGCGGCGTGCCGGCCGGCGTCGGCGGCCTCGCCGATCACGTCAACAACCCGGCCTTCGCCACGGCGGTGGGGCTGGTGATGTACGCGCACAGAAATCACGTCGGAGAAGTTGCGCGCCCGGTCGGGGCCGGCGCGTTCGGACGCGTGGCCGGCCGGCTGCGCGGCTTGTTCAAGGAGTTCTTCTGATGGAGGGCCGGATGGCTGATCAGAACACGTCCACGCTGCGGTTGAGGCTCGAAGAGGAAGGCCGGACGGGCGCCCGCATCAAGGTGGTGGGGGTCGGGGGCGGCGGCAGCAACGCCGTGAACCGCATGGTGCTGGCGGGGCTCGACGGCGTCGAGTTCATCGTGGCGAACACGGATCTGCAGGCGATCAAGCTCAATGCGGCGCCGCACAAGATCCAGATCGGCAGCAAGCTGACGAAGGGGCTTGGCGCCGGCGCCGACCCGAACGTCGGCCGGCAGGCCGCGCTCGAAGACACCGACAAACTGATCGAGGCGCTCGACGGCGCCGACATGGTGTTCGTCACCACCGGGCTGGGCGGCGGCACCGGCACCGGCGCCGCGCCGGTGATCGCCAGTCTGGCCAGCGAGCTCGGCGCGCTGACCATCGCGGTGGTCACCAAGCCGTTCAAGTTCGAGGGCAAGAAGCGCCAGCTGCAGGCCGAGCGCGGCCTCGACGAGCTGCGCGACTGCGTCGACACCGTCATCACGATCCCGAACGAGCGGCTTCTCGCCACGATCGCGCGCTCGACCTCGCTGAACGAGGCGTTCATCAGCGCGGACGACGTGCTGCGGCAGGCGATCCAGGGCATCTCGGATCTGATCCTGGTGCCCGGGCTGATCAATCTCGACTTCGCGGACGTGAAGACGATCATGGCCGGCATGGGGATCGCGATCATGGGCACCGGGCTGTCCGAGGGAGAGTCGCGGGCGATGGAAGCGGCGCAGCGCGCCGTCTCCAGCCCGCTGCTCGAGGACGCGTCGGTCAAGGGGGCACGCGGCGTCATCATCAACGTCACCGGCGGCGCCGATCTGTCGCTGATCGAGGTCAGCGAGGCGTCGGCCATCATCCAGGAAGCGGCGCACGAGGACGCGAACATCATCTTCGGCGCGGTGGTCGATCCGAAGATGGAAGGCAAGGTGAAGATCACCGTCATCGCGACCGGATTCGATCGGGTCGGCGCGGCGAAGCAGGCCACGGCCTCATCCGCGGCGACGCCGGTGGACCTGCACTCCTACACGGCCTACCAGGCGACGGAGAAGATCGCGGCCGCCGGCGGCGGCGGGGGAGCGCGGCTCAGCGTGACGCGACGCCCCGTCCTCGAGATGCCGGTCGCCGCCGCCGCGTCGGATCCCTCGCACAACACGTTCAGCCCGGGCGCCGAGTTCGAGCCGGTATCGCCGCTCGACGTCCCGGCGTTCCTGCGGCGGCAGAACGAGTAGCCCGGCCTTCGCGGGCGGGCTGGACGGAGCCGGGCCCGCGGCTGTCCAGCTACCGCCGCCTTCCGCCCTGCGGGCCGGGGCGGCGGGGCCGCGGCGTGATGTACACTAGGTATATCCACGGCACGCGGGATCGACGCCGCCTCATACCGCTGTCGCGTACGACAAGTCTCACGTAACTCCTTTATGGCCCAGCGATCCCAGGCCCGCAGCGCGGGACCCGGGCGCGCGAGCGACGTCCTTTCACGCGAAGTCGGCTTCATCCGCAAACCACACGGGGGGCGGCTTCGCGTCGCGCTCGCGTTCCCGAACACCTACTTCGTCGGAATGTCGAACCTCGGCTTCCAGACGGTCTACCGGCTGTTCAACGAGCTGGAGGACGTGGTGTGCGAGCGCGTCTGCCTTCCGCCGAAGCAGGAATTGCAGGCGGCGCTCGCCTCCGGGCAGCCGCTGCGCACGTTCGAATCGGATACGCCGGTGCGCGACTTCGACGTGGTGGCGTTCTCGGTGTCGTTCGAATGGGACTACACCAACGTGTTGTCGATGCTGCGCCTGGCGGGCATCCCGCTCCGCAGCGCGGCGCGCACCCGCCACGATCCGCTCGTCGTCATCGGCGGCGCGGTCACGTTCGTGAACCCCGAGCCGCTCGCGCCGTTTGCCGACGTCATCGCCGCCGGCGAAGGAGAGGTCCTGATCCCGGCGCTCGCCCGCGCCCTCGGCAGCGGCGCCGATCGCGGCGGCCTGCTGCGCCAGCTCGCCGCCGAGCGCGGATTCTACGTGCCGTCGTTCTACGACGTGGAGTACGCCGCTGACGGCACGATCGCCGCGTTCGTGCCGCAGCCCGGCACCGGCGCGCCGCCGGCGGTGAAGAAAGCGGCGGTGAAGAGCACCGAGCGCCTCGATCCCCCGTCCACGCGGATCTTCACCCCCGACACCGAGTTCGGATCGCGCTTCCTGATCGAGGTGGTGCGCGGCTGCGCCAACCTGTGCCGTTTCTGCTGGGCCGGCTACAACTACCTGCCGGTCCGCGCCTTTCCGGCGGACCGGATCCTGGAGCTGGCGCGCGAGGCCCGCCCGCACGCCCACCGCGCCGGCCTGGTGTCGATCGCGCTCTGCGATCATCCCGAGATCGAACGCATCCTCTCGGGGTTGATCGAGATGGGCTACTCGATCTCCCCCGCGTCGCTGCGGCTCGACGATCTCACCGACACGATCGTCGGCATGCTGCACCAGAGCGGCGAACGGTCGATCACCATCGCGCCGGAGACCGGCTCCGACCGGCTGCGGCGGGTGATCAACAAGACGGTGACCAACGCCGAGATCCTCGACAAGGCGGATCTGATCTTCAGGAACGGCATGGAGAACCTGAAGCTCTATTACATGATCGGCCTGCCGACCGAGACCGACGAGGACCTGGCGAGCATCCGCGATCTCACCGCGCAGCTGCGGGACGTCATGATGGCGCACGCCAGGCCGAAAGGCCGCATCGGCCGGATCGTCTCGAGCGTGAACCCGCTGATTCCGAAGCCAGGGACGGCCTACCAGTGGCTGGCGATGGAAGACCCGGCGGTGACCGACCGCAAGGGAAAGCGGCTGCGCACCCTCGTCGCCGATCTCGACAACGTGTACTTCAACATCAAGTCGGAGCGGCACTCGTACTATCAGGCGCTGCTGTCGCTCGGCGACCGGCGGGTGGCGCCCGCGATCGAAGCGGCCGAGCGCAACGGCGGGAACTGGCGCGCGGCGGTGGCCGAGAGCGGCGTCGACGCCGACTTCTTCATCTTCCGCGACCGATCCGGCGACGCGGTCCTGCCCTGGGACATCATCGACGGCGGGATGAAGGCGTCGTTCTTCCGCGCCGAGTTCGACAAGGGGCTGCGGGAGGAATGGACGCTGCCGCCGAAGCGCGCGGCCGAGAACCGGAAGTTCCTTCCGGTCCTCTCGTAGCGCTGCCGTCACGCCGCGCCGCGGCCGCGCCGCGCTACGCCGTCGCCTCGGCCAGCGCGCCGGCGTGCTCGTCATACGCCTCGAGGATCAGATCGCGCAGCCGGTTCTGGGCGGTGCTGTCGCCCAGCGGACGAAGCAGCGCGAACGACCTTCGCTCGCCGTTCACCGAAAACGAGCGCGCCGGGAACGTCACGTTCCGGCCGCCGCCGTTTCTCTTCTCCCACACCGCGAAGCCAATCAGCTTCAGCCCTTCGAGCGGCCCTTCGGAGAAGTGCAGCTCGGCATCCGCCAGCTTTCCGGGCGGATTGCCCTTGTCATTCGACACGATCTTGACCGTCATGGCGAGCCTCCGCCGGGCAGCAGGGCAAGCCTCGCGCCGCCGCCGCGCGCAGGAGCGATGTCTTTGGAAGGAGCGCCGCGGAAAGGACTTGACGCGCGCGCGGGCCGGCGCGCGACGCGGCGCGGGGGCGACAGTGCTAACGCCGGTTGGCGATCATTCGTCCAGCAGGAGCACCTGCGCGAGCGCGAGACCCTCGGAGTGCGTGATGGTCAGCAGCGATCGGCGCCCTCCCATCGCCGCGAACCGGCGGGCCGCGCCGCCCGACAACCGGAGTTGCGGCGGCCCACCCTGACGGAACACTTCGATGTCCTTCCACAACACGCCGCGCGAATGTCCGGTCCCGAGCGCCTTCATCGCCGCTTCCTTGGCGGCGAAGCGGCCGGCGAGGCTGGGAACCGGATCGCGCTGGCGCGTACAATAGGCAATCTCGACGTCGGTGAAGACGCGTCGCAGAAAGCGCTCGCCGTAGCGCGTGAACACGTCGCGCACGCGTGGCAGATCCGTGGCATCCACGCCGAGTCCGATGATTCCCATGATGTCGATGACCGATCCCCAGCCTACCGGCCCGTTCGAGTGGACGCAAGAGCCGTGGGGCCGCGCGCTGCGCTGCACGCGGCTGCCGGCGCCCCATCTGTTCACGTCGCGAGACGTGATCCTGCGCGACAACGCAGGCGAATGGGCCGCGGTCGCGCGGTCGCTCGGCGTCACACCCGATCGGCTGCGGCTCCTCGAACAGGTCCACGGCGTCCACGCCGCCGTCGCCAGGCGCGGTGATGCGCTGCCGGCGGCGCGCCCTGAAGCCGACATCATCGTCACGGACGATCCGTCGATCGCCGTCGGCGTCCGGACCGCCGACTGCGCGGCGGTCCTGCTCTACGACGCCGCCAGGAACGTCGCCGGTGCGGCGCATGCCGGGTGGAGAGGCACCGCGGCGAACGCGGCGGGTGCGGCAGTGCGTGCGCTGCGGGAGCAGTTTGGCAGCCGGCCATCGGATCTGACTGCCGCGATCGGGCCGCTGCTCGGCCGCTGCTGCGGCGAGGTCGGTCCGGAGGTGATCGACGCATTTCGCGCCGGCGGCGCCGATGCCGCGTCGATCGGCCGCTGGTTCGCAGCCGGCCACGGCGATCGATCGCTGCTCGACCTGGAGCGCGCCAACGCGGATCAGTTGACGGCCGCGGGTCTCGATCCGGCGAGAATCTTTGCGTCGGGGCTGTGCACCAGGACCGAGCAGCATCGGCTCCACTCGTATCGCGCCCACGGCCGGGGCGCCGGCCGCCTGCTGGCGGCGATCAGAGTGGATGGCACCTGAAGCGCCCGGGCCGTTTCAGCGGATCGGGACGACGGCTTCGCCGCGCAAGAGCGTCATCGGACCGAACAGCATGTCGCGGCCGATGCGCCCCGCGTCGATGCCGATCGTGCCGTCGAGACGATAAGGCACCGCTTCCCGCGCCAGCACCTTGCGTGCGACGCCGCCCAGCCCCGGCAGATCCCGGAAACTGACGCTGATGTCGATCGGCAGCTCGGTGTCGGCGCCGGCGCCCAGATCCAGACCGAGCGGAAACTCGGCGTCAGCCGCGCGCGCTTCCTCGAGGAACAGCGTCCCCTTCAACGTCCCGAGGCGAATGCCGAACGTATTCGGGTTCGTCACCCGGGTCCAGATCCGCACCCCCGCCCCTTCGAGCCCGAGCACGCGGATCTCCGCCTGTCGTCCGGGGACCTGCTGGAAGCGGGGCGGCTGCACCAGGGCGTTCAGATTCCCCAATGCGCCCGCGCATGCCTGCAGCGCCAGGAGCGCCACGGCCGCAATGACGAGACGGCAACGCATCGAGCGTCCACAGTGCAAAGCCTGCGCCTGACGCCGGCCGCGGACGAGCTTGCGGCTCACGTGATCCAGCGGTTGGTCAGCTCGAGCATCCGCCACACACCGTCGCGCTTTTCGAGGACGATCGTCGCGCCGGAGTAGCCGATCGTGACCGGGACGGCGGCCCTCGTGCGTGCGGCGTCGAGGAAGTCGATCCGGTTGATGCGCGGAAAGGCTTCGAACTCCCACCCGCCCCAATGCCCCGGCATCGCCGGGAAGAACTGTCTCCAGAAGGCGAGCACGTCGAGCGCCGCGCCGGCCGGTTGATTCGGCGTCGACATCACCGAGGCGGGCGCGAAGCGTCTGGTCCCGCCGAGCGCCGTCATGACGGTGTTCAACAGCCGAAGTTGATCGCCGCTCACGAACACGACATTGTCCAGCCCCGGCACGGGGCGGCGAACGCGCACCTCAGTCTGCTGCCCGTCGGAGGTCTTCACCGTCACCGTGCCGGACACCAGCAAGAACGGCGGCGGCGCCGACGGCCAGCGGTGCGAGTCCCATCCGTCAGTCGCGTAAATACCTCCGCCGAGCGGCCTGAACACCGTATTGCGGACGGCGAGGACGTCGCTGTCGAGGGCGGACGGCGCGCCGGCGTCCGCCCCGGCGCTGCCGGTGCGGCATTGCGCCAGCGCCGTCCGCATCGCGGTGCGGGCTTCGTCGATGCGATCGCGCGCCAGCAGGGTCGCGCGCGCGATCCCCGCAATGCACACGGCGTCGTCGTACGGTTCGCGAATGAGTTGCGTGAGCTGCGCCAGCGCCGCCGCCGGATCGGGCGCGGCCGCTTCGACGTTCGCGGCGATGAGGGCCGTCTCGAGCCGCGCGTGATGCGAGAGCGCCCGCGCCTCGCCGGCCAGCGGCGATCGGGGGTATTCGCGCAGCAGCCGCGCGAGCGTCTCGGCCGCTTCGACCCGGCGTTCCTGCTGCAGCAGCCATCGTCCGCGCTCGAGCAGCGGCCCCGAGGGATGTGCGAGCGACGCGCGGAGCTGCGCGACCCGCGCCGTCAGCGCATCGCGGTCGATCGGCGCCGGGGGCTCGAACGAAACGGGCGCGGTTGCGAGCAGGTTGGGCGCCCCTCCCAGCACCAGGTCACGTGCCGAGTATCCGGCGAAGTTCGGATCCCACGCGGCCAGCGCCGCCTCGTGCTCGCGCAGCGCGGCGCCGGACTCGTCGAGCGCTTCGAGGCTGCGCGCCGCGTGTTCGTGGCCGAGCATGCGCGCAATCGGCACGTCGTATCGCGCCGCGGCGCGGTAGGACGCGGCCGCGGACCGCCAGTCGCCCATCGCCGCCTGCGTCGCGCCGACGCGGAGGGCCGCAAGCCATGCGTACGGACTCGACGGATAGCGCCGCACGTAGCCGGTGAAGTGCTCCAGCGCGCCGCCGTAGTCGCGATCCTCGAACTCGAGGCAGGCGAGCGTCGCCAGGGATTTCCGGTGATACAGACCGGTGCCGGCGTCGATCAGGGCGCCGAGCGCGTCGCGCGCTTTCTGGCGCATCGCCGCGCGCCGGCCCGTCTCGTTCACGGCGGTCCGCAGGTAGAACCTCGCCTTCATGAAGGCGAAGTCGGCGCGACCCGTTTCGCCGGCAAGGCGATCGAGCACGCGTTCCACGCGCGGCACCGGATCTCCTTGCGTCTTGTGCAGCTCCGCGAGCTTGGTGGTGAGCAGGTAGCCGATTCGCGACTCGGCGGGATCGGGGCCGTCCGCGTCGATATGCGATTTCGCGAACGCCGCGTATTCGGCCTCGAGCCGCTCGACGTTGGCCGGCGCGATCGCCGGATTCGACGCGAACAGTCCGGCGACGAGTTCGGATGCGCGATCGACCCACTCGCCGCGCGGATAGGCGCCGCTCTCCAGCTCCTTCACCATCGCCAGCACGCGCACGAACCGCTCGGTCGGATCGGATCCGCGCCGTTCCACACCCGTGATCGGCACGTTGACGGAGAGCTGATGCGCGGCGCTGTAGAGAGCCTTCGCGCCGGCCGCTGTTCCACGATGCGCGCGGGCGAACGCCTCGAGCGCGTCGACCTGCTCGTAGCTCGGACGTCCCCGCATCAGCTGGTCGACTTCGGTGAGCCGGGCTTCCTCTGTCCCGGCGTATTCCTGCAGGAAGGTCGCGATCGCCTGTTCGTAGGTGCTGGCCTGCGCCGGGCTGGCCGGCCCGGGGTCGAACATCAGGATCTGGCGAGCCGCCCGCGCGGCGTCTTCCCGATCCAGGCTGCCGAGCCGCAGGCGCGCCTGGCGCGCGATCTCGCGCATCGCCCCCGCGTGGCCGCGCGCGCCGTCGCGGAAGCGGTGGTTGTGCTGCGCGAGCAGCGTCAACGCCGGCAGGAACCGGTCGGGAGACGCCGCCACCAGACGTCCGGCCGCGGCAATCGCGGCGTCGAGGCGCTCGGTCGCGAGGAGCAGGGCCAGGGTGTCGATCGAGTCCGGCTCGCGCGAGAGCGCCCGCGCCGCTGCGGTGAGACGCAGTCCGCGCTGATACGTGTTCAGCAGCGTGAATTCGCAGGCCGGGAATTCAGCCGCCGCCGCCCGATCGGGTTCGGCGCGCTGGGCGTACGCCGGGCCGGAGCACGCCAGCGTCGTGACGAGGATCAGTGACAGCGCGCGCATTCGAGCCGCCCTCCTGGTCTTTTGACACCGCCACGAGGCGGTTGGTCGTCAGGTGCCGGCGCGGAGTGCCGCTTCAGCTTCGTCCATGCCCAGGTTGGACAGCCGATCCGCCTCTTTGTTGAACTCGCGGCGCACGTGCTCGAACGTGACGTCGCCGATGCGCCGGATCAGCGCGCAGGCCTGCAGGAAGAGCGGCTTCAGCCCTTCGTGCTTCACCTTGTATTCACCCCGCATCTGCTTCACCAGCAGCTCGGAGTCGGCGCGGATGTGGACCGTCCGATGGCCGTGTTCCGCCGCCCAGCGAAGCGCCGCGAGCAGCCCGTTGTATTCGGCGACGTTGTTGGTCGCGATCCCCAGCCCGCCGTGGAGCTCCGCGAGCACGCCGCCGCCGGGATCCTGGATGTACACGCCGTAGCCCGCGGGGCCGGGGTTGCCCCGCGCGCCGCCATCGATATAAGCCGTAATCACGAAGGGTGGGTTGCGGTAGCGGGAACGAAAAAGAGAATGCGCTGGCAGCTCTCGCACTGGATCAGCGCCTCGCCGCGGCGGACCTCGTTGTAGATCTGCGGCCGCATGCGGACGTGGCACACGCTGCAGGTGCCGTCCCTGGCTTCGGCGACCGCCTGCCCCTTGCGCTGGCGGGCGACGTGCTCGAACAGCCGCAGCGTGTCGGGCGCCAGCTGCGCGGCGGCCGCGCCGCGCGCCGCCGTCGTCTCGTCCACTCGCCGGTGCAGCGTCATGGCTTCTTCGTCGAGCGCGGCGCGCTCGGCGGCGACCGCCGATTGCTGCGATTGCAGCTCCGCTTCCGCCGCCTTCAGCTCGCGGGTGAGATTCTCGGCCTCCTCCATGCGCTCGAGCAGGACGTCCTCGTGGGATCGGATCGCCGCCTCCGCGGTGGCGATCTCGTGCAGCATGGTCTGGTATTCCTTGTTCGTCTTCAGCTCGAGCAGCTGTCCCTTGTACTTCGACAGCCGGGTCTGGATCGATGCGACCTCCGCCTCGATCTTCTTGCGGTCCGCCTGGTTCGCGGTGAGCCGCTCCTTCACCGCCGCGAGCGCCGCGCCGGCGCGATCGAGCCGCGCCGCGAGCGCCGCCTGCACCGAGGGGATGTCGGCGATTCGGCGGCGCGCGGCATCGATCTCCGTATCGAGCTGCTGCAGCCGGATCAGGTGCTGAATGTCAGGGTTCACGGGAAACGCTGACGATCATATCGCTATTTCTCGAACGTCTCGCCGAAGAAGTTCCCGGCCTTCGGGCTCCCGGCCGGCCGCCTGGAGCCGGGTCGCGGCGTACAGTGCGGCGAGATCGTGATCGCGCGTGCCCGCCTGCCGTCCTTCGTCCGCGCGAATGCGCGTGGCGGACACATCGTCCGGCTTGACCGCGTCCGCCGCCTGCCGCGCAGACGACAGCGATGAACGAAACGGCGACTGCTCTGCGCATGGTGGTGATGACGGTCCGTCTTCGGGGGCCTGCCCCGCCGTAGCTCACGCGCTCCCTGTCAGGCGTGAGCGAAGGCCTGCCACGCCGTAGCTCGCCCGCCTTCGCGGCTGCGCCGCTTCGGCGCGCAGCCTCCGCTGACTCGAGAGCGGAGGCTGGTGGGCCCACCAGGATTCGAACCTGGAACGGGCCGGTTATGAGCCGGCGGCTCTGACCGTTGAGCTATGGGCCCGCCCCCGATAGTAGCGTAAAAAACGAAGGCGGGAGTTTCCTCCCGCCTTTCGTGAGCGGATCGCGGATGGCGGACGGTTCGCTACGTCCGGCCTTCCAGGAACGCCTTCAGCTTGCGCGACCGCGACGGATGCCGCAGCTTGCGCAGCGCCTTGGCCTCGATCTGCCGGATGCGCTCGCGGGTGACCGCGAAGTTCTGGCCGACTTCCTCGAGCGTGTGCTCGCTGCCGTCGCCGACGCCGAAGCGCATCTTGATGACCTTTTCCTCGCGCGGCGTCAGCGTCTTGAGCACCTGGTCGGTCTGTTCCTTCAGGTTCAGATTGATCACCGCGTCGGAGGGAGAGACCACCTGGCGATCCTCGATGAAGTCGCCGAGATGCGAATCCTCCTCCTCGCCGATCGGTGTTTCGAGCGAGATCGGCTCCTGCGCGATCTTGAGCACCTTGCGCACCTTGCTCACCGGGATGTCCATGCGCTGGGCGATCTCCTCGGAGGTCGGCTCGCGCCCCAGCTCCTGCACCAGCGCCCGCGACGTGCGAATCAGCTTGTTGATGGTCTCGATCATGTGGACCGGGATGCGGATGGTCCGCGCCTGGTCGGCAATCGCCCGGGTGATCGCCTGGCGGATCCACCACGTCGCGTAGGTCGAGAACTTGTAGCCGCGGCGGTACTCGAACTTGTCGACCGCCTTCATCAGGCCGATGTTGCCTTCCTGAATCAGATCGAGGAACTGCAGGCCGCGGTTGGTGTACTTCTTGGCGATCGACACCACCAGTCGCAGGTTGGCCTCGACGAGCTCCTTCTTCGCCTGCTCGGCCTGCGCTTCGCCGCGCGAGATGGTCTCGAGCGTCCGCATCAGCTGCTCGGGCTTCTCTTCCAGTTCCGCCGCCATGGCGTTGACCTGGACCTTCAGCTCCTTCTGCTGCTTCAGGAGGTTCTTGCGCTCCTCTTCCTTCAGCTTCGGCCGGCGGTTCTTCATCGTCAGCTGCCGCTCCAGATACGCGATCTGGCGCTGCAGCCGCATCACCGCTTCGACCTTGTCCTTGATCTGGTCGATCATGCGGCGCTTGATCGTCTCGGTGAACTCGATCTTGCGGATCAGGCGCGACACCTCGATCTGCGCCCGCATCGCCTCCCAGCGGACCTTGCGGTACTTGCGCTTCTCCTTGGTGTTGACCCCCTTGGCCGTGTTCTCGAGCTTCTCCTTGCACTTCTCGGAGGCCTGCCAGGCCTTGCGCACCGCGTCGATCTGACGGAGCACCTGCTTCTTGCGATCCTCGATCTTCTCGTCCGTCAGCTCCTCGTCGACGAACGTGACCAGCTCGCGGATGCTGCGCTCGTCGTTCTTGAGCGCGTCTCCCATCTGCATGATCAGGCGCGCGATCGTCGGCGTGCGCGAGATCGACTTGATCACCGCGAGCTTGCCGCGCTCGATGCGCTTGGCGATCTCGACTTCCCCTTCGCGGGTGAGCAGCGGAACCGTGCCCATCTCGCGCAGATACATGCGGACCGGATCGTTCGTCTTGTCGAGCGCCCCCGGCGTGAGATCGAGCTCGAGCTCCTCCGCCCCTTCGCCGGTGCGATCGAGCAGCTTCTCTTCCCGGTAGGTCTTCTCGGAGTCGACGACTTCGATGCCGGCGCTCCCGAACGTGCTGAACAGATCGTCCAGTTCGTCCGACGACGTGATGTCGGCGGGCAGCAGTTCGTTTACCTCGTCGTACAGCAGGTATCCCTTCTCCTTGCCGATGGAGATGAGCTGCCTTACCTCGTCGTATTTTTCTTCGATCGACAACGCGTCCTCCTGAGCCGCCGGGCTCCCCGGCGTCACGCCTCTGTGTCTCTTATGAATGCTAGTGCTTGTCCAACCGCTGGAGCAGGTCTTTCTTGCGCTCCCACAGCGCGATGATCTCGTGTTCGTGCATCGCCGCGCCCGCCTGCTGCAGCCGGTCGATCTCCCGCTGCAGGTCGGCGTTCTCACGGCTGTAGCGAAGCCGTTTCAGGGTCCGGACCGAGTCGAGGGCATCGGCAGGCGCCCCTTTTTCCCGGGCAATCTGCTCGACCAGCGCCGCTTCTCCCTTACTTAGACGCTCCATGAGGGCTTGGGGTACGGACCCCTCGCCCCAATCCTGCAGGGATCGCGCCTGCCGCAGGATCTCCCTGGTCGCCAGGCCCTCCAGGTCGGCCTCCTCGAGCTCGAGCAGGGCGGTCTGCACCCCCTCCGCCTGCCGCATCAGGGCCCAGATCAGGGCTCTTTCGGCCTCTTTCACCTGCCCCATGGACGGCGCCCGCCGCTGCAGGTCGTCGACGTTCGTCTGCCGCTGGACCGCCGCTTTGCGGATTTCCGCGCGGACCACCTCTTCCGTAATCCGCGCTTTGTGCGAAAGTCTGTCTGCAAACTGGTCACGCTGGGCGGCGTCGGGGATTCGCGCCGCCACCGCCAGCATCTTCCCGAGAAACGACCGCCGGCCCTCGTCCGTTGACAGGTCCTCGCCGGCGGCGGACCGATCCAGCAGGTATTCCAGGTACGGCCGCGACCCGCGCAGCAGTTCCTGGTACGCCCCCGCCCCGTACCTCCGGATGTAGTTATCGGGATCATCGCCCGCCGGCAGCATGGCAACGTTGACCTGAAACCCTTCCGTAACCAGCAGTTCGGAGGATCTGGCGGCGGCCCCCTGGCCGGCGGCGTCAGGGTCGAAGCTGAGCACCACCTTGCCCGCAAACCGCTTCAGGAGGCGCGCCTGCGCCGGCGTCAGGGCCGTACCCGAGGATGCGACCACGTTCGTGATCCCCGCCTGGTAGGCCTGGGCCCAGTCGAAGTAGCCCTCGACGAGCACGGCGTACTTCAGACGCCCGATGGACGCCTTGGCGTGATTCAGCCCGAAAAGGGTCCGCCCCTTCACGTAAATGGCCGTTTCCGGCGAGTTCAGGTACTTCGGCTGCTGGTCCGCCTTCATGGCGCGGCCGCCGAAGGCGATGATCGCGCCGGTGTCGCGGCAGATCGGAATCATCAGCCGGTTCCAGAAACGGTCGCGCGTCGACCCATCGTCACGCTTCAGCACCAGCCCGGTCCTGACGAGGACCGCGTCATCGAAACCCTCCTTCGACAATCGCGTGCGGAGGCCGTCGCTGCCCGGAGCGAAGCCCATGCCGAGCAGGTCGATGGTCTCCGCCGACATGCCGCGCTCGGCGAGCATCCGCCGTGCCGCGGCGCCGGCGGGCGCGGCCAGCTGCTCGCGAAACCACGCCGCGGCGACCTCGTGCGCCTTCAACAGCGCTTCGCGCTCGCGCGCGGATTCGCGATCTTCCTTCGCGTCCTCCGCCTCGGGCACGGGGATGCCGGCGCGCGCGGCAAGCTGGCGGACGGCATCGGGAAAGCCGAGGCTGTCCGTCAGTTGAATGAACTTGATCACGTCGCCGCCCGCGTTGCAGCCGAAGCACTTGAACATCTGCCGGTCGCCGTGGACGTGAAACGACGGCGTCTTCTCGCCGTGAAACGGGCACAGTCCCTTCCACGACGCGCCGCCCGCCTTGCGCAGCGGCACGCGCTCCTGCACCACCTGGACGATGTCCACGTGCGACTTCAGGTCCTCGACGAAGTTCGGAGGGAATAGTGGCATTGTGATTATTGCCGACCGCCGATCGGCACTCGCCAATCGCCAATCTGCAATGGCGGCGGCGTCATTCCTTGAGCTCCACCACTGTGACGCCGCCGCCCCCTTGATTGTCGGGAGCGGGGCCGAAACTGGAGACCAGCGGATGGGCCCGCAGGAACTCCGCGATGGCGCGCCGCAGCGCGCCGGTACCATAACCGTGGACGATGCGCAGCGATCGGAGGTCCGTCGTCGCGGCATCTTCCAGGAAACGATCGACGCGACCGACGGCTTCGTCCGAGTGGTTGCCGATCACGTTGATCTCGGTGAGGCTCCCGCCGCTCCGCGGCGCCAGGTCGACGTTCACGCGAACGCGCGCCGCGGAGGATGATAGCGCCGCCGCCGGCACGAGCACGCGCAGGTCTGCGAGCTTCGTGCGCATGCGCTTGCCGCGGACGTCGACCTCCGCGTGGTCTCCGTTGATCGACTGAACCACGCCTTCGAGACCCAGCAGGCCAACCGCGACCCGATCCCCTTCCGCAGCAGGTCGCGGTTGTCCCGCCGAAGCTCCCGCAGGGAGCGAAGGCGGACTCTGAGCTGCTCCGCGAAGCCTGTTGTCGATGGCATCGAGGGCGCTGCGGGCATCGGCCCGCGCCGATCCGATGTCGCCGGTCGGCACCAGCCGGGCCGCCCGCCGCTCGGCGTCCGACGCGATCGTCGACGCGCGCGTCTTCAGCGAGTCGATCACCGAATCGATCTCGCGCTTCGCCTCCCGCATGCGCTCGTCGATCTTCTGATCCAGCCGCTTGCGGAACGTCTCCTCACGGCTGCGCAGCTCCTGCTCGCGCGCCTGCAGGCGCCCCCTGGTCTCCTCGACCATCTGCCGTTCGCGCGCCACCAGACGCCGCTCGTGATCGAGCCCCTGCATCTCGCGCTCGATCCTGGCGAGGTGTTCGGCGAGCTGCGCTTCACGCGCGGTCCGCTGCGCCCGCGCCTGCTCGATGATCGAGGGGGGGAGGCCGAGCCGGGTCGCAATCTCCAGGGCCAGGCTGCTGCCCGGCGACCCGTAGTGGAGGCGATAGGTCGGCGCAAACGTCTGCGGGTTGAATCCGAACCCGGCCGACGTCACTCCTTCGGTCGTCGACGCGTAGGTCTTCAGCGCGTCGAAGTGCGTCGTCGCCACCACCATCGCGCCGCGCCTGCGGAAGTGATCGATGATCGCCGTGGCGAGCGCGCCCCCTTCGTTCGGATCGGTCCCGCCGCCGGCTTCGTCGAGCAGCACCAGCGAAGGGGGATCGAGCGCGCGATCCATCTCGACGATGTGCGCGATGTGGGCCGAGAACGTGCTCAGACTCTCGGCGATGGACTGCTCGTCGCCGATGTCGGCATAGACGCTGCGAAACACCGGAATCTGCGATCCGTCCGCGACGGGAATCAGCAGCCCCGCCTGCGCCATCAACGGCAGCAGGCCCGCGGTCTTCAGCGCCACGGTCTTGCCGCCGGTATTCGGGCCGGTGATCACCAGCACGCGCGCCGGCGGAACCAGCAGCACATCGACCGGGGTTACGTCCGCGCCCCGCGCGATGAGCAGAGGATGGCGCGCCGCCCGCAACTCGAGGCGGCCGTCTTTCGCCAGCGCGGGATGGATGCCGTCGATCTCCAGCGAATACCGCGCCCGCGCCTGGACGACATCGAGCTCGGTTGCGGCGTCGATCGTGCGCCCGAGGTCGCCGCCGCGCGCGCGCAGCGCGTCGGTGAGCGCCAGCAGGATGCGGCGGATTTCCTCCTGCTCCTGCTGCTCGAGGGCGACGATGTCGTTGTTGATCTCGACCGTGCTGAGCGGTTCGAGAAACAGGCTCGCGCCGCTCGCCGAGCTGCCGTGGACGATGCCGGGAATCGCCGAGCGGTGCTCCGCGCGGACGACCAGGACGTAGCGCCCGTTGCGATCGGTGACGATCTGCTGCTGCAGATACTTCGCGGTGTCCTTGCCGCGCACGTACGACTCGAGCGTCCCGCGCAGCCGCGCCCGCTGCTTGCGCAGCCGTTCGCGGATGCTCTTCAGCTCCGGGCTGGCGTCGTCCACCAGTTCGCCGCCCGGGTCGATCTTGCGGCGGATGTCGGCGATCTCGCGCTCGAACGAGGCCGCCCCCTCGACGATGCCGGCGAGCAGGGGGAACGCGGCGCGCGCGCGGCGGATGCCGCCGGCGGACGCGTCAATCGAGCCGAGAAACGTCGCGAGTCCGAGCAGGTGGAGCGGTTCGAGCGGGCGTCCGTCGACGGCCAGCGCCTCGAGAACGGCATCGAGGTCGGCGGGCGCGCGCAGGGCGATCTCGCCGGCGCCGGACAGGAACCGTGCGGCCTCGCTCGTCGCGGCGAGCGCGCGCGAAATCGCTTCCGCGTCGTCGGAGGGCTGCAGCCGCGACAGCCGCGCCGCACCGGGCGGCGTCTGCGCGAGCCGCGTCACCGACGCGACGATGCGGTCGAACTCGAGGGCCTTGAGCGTGCCGGGGTGCATGGCGTGCTGGGGAGCGCCGGAGCGCAATCCTCAAGTATACCGCGGTCCGCCCGTGTCTGCCGGGAGGGTCTGTGGGCTAATCGAGATGGTTGATCGAAGACGCGATCGCCGCCGCCCCGAAGCCGTTGTCGATGTTGACGACGGAAATCCCTGTGGCGCAGCTGTTTAGCATGGCGAGGAGGGCCGTGAGGCCGCCGAAACTGGCGCCGTACCCCACGCTCGTGGGGACCGCGACGACCGGCACGTCGACCAGTCCGCCGACCACCGAGGGCAGCGCCCCTTCCATCCCCGCGACGACGATGATGACCCGGGCGGCGATCAGGCGATCGTGTTCCCTGAGGAGCCGGTGGAGGCCGGCGACGCCGACATCGTAGAGGCGATCCACCGTATTTCCCATGATTTCGGCGGTGACGACCGCTTCTTCGGCAATGGGGAGGTCGGCGGTCCCGGCGGCGGCGACGAGGATGGTGCCGCGCCCCGTGGCGGGGCCGCCGCGAGCCAGCGTGATGCAGCGCGCGAGCTCGTGGTATTTCGCTTCAGGAAGTTCACGCCGAACGCAGTCAAACACGTCACCCGAGGTGCGCGTGACCAGGAGACTGTGTCCGGCGTGGACGATGCGTTTGGCGATGCCGGCGACCTGGGCCGGCGTCTTTCCCTGCCCGAAAATCACCTCGGGGAAGCCCTGCCGCGCGTTGCGGTGATGATCGACGCGAGCGAAGCCCAGATCCTCGAAGGGCTGCTGGCGCAGAACTTGAAGGAGCTGCTCCTGCGCCGCCTCAGGAGTAAGCGAGCCGGCGCCCACGGCCTCGAGAAGGGCCCGCAACTGCTGACGGTTCATCGAGTTGACTTTGCGCCGACCTGAACCGTAACATGATCGATTGGACCGCGTGACCGATTCATCTTCTTATGACGTCGCTGCCTGAGACACTCATTCTCGTCCTGTATTTCTTTGTGTTGAGCATCCTGGCCTTCTACGGCTGGCATCGCTACTACCTCGTTTATCTTTACATGAAAAATCGGGACAAGGCCCCGGACGCGGCGCTCGCGCCGGCGCCGCTGACGTCCCTGCCGCGCGTCACGGTCCAACTGCCGATCTACAACGAGATGTACGTCGCCGACCGCCTGATCGACGCGGTCTGCGAAATGGACTATCCGCGCGAGCTGTTCGAGATCCAGGTGCTGGACGACTCGACGGACGAGACGAAGGAGATTGCCGAACTCGCCGTGCGCCGCCACGCGGCCCGCGGATTCGACATCAGCTACCTGCACCGGGTCGATCGCACCGGGTACAAGGCGGGGGCGCTGGCAGCGGGACTGAAGCGCGCCAAGGCGGACTTCATCGCCATCTTCGACGCCGATTTCATTCCGCCGAAGGACTTCCTGCTCAAGACGCTGCCGCATTTCGACGCGCCGGACGTCGGCATGGTGCAGGCGCGCTGGGGGCACATCAACCAGGACTATTCGCTGCTGACCAAGGTGCAGGCCATCCTGCTCGACGCGCACTTCGTGCTCGAGCACGGGGGGCGCAACCGCGCCGGCTGCTTCTTCAACTTCAACGGCACCGCCGGGGTGTGGCGGCGTGAAGCGATTGATGCCGCAGGCGGATGGCAGCACGACACTCTCACGGAAGACCTGGATCTGAGCTACCGCGCCCAGCTGCTTGGCTGGCGCTTCAAGTTCCTGCCGCACGTCGTCTCGCCGGCGGAGGTGCCGGTCGAGATGAACTCCTTCAAGTCGCAGCAGCACCGCTGGGCGAAGGGGTCGATCCAGACCTGCATGAAGCTGCTGCCGCACATCCTGCGTTCGCCGCAGCCGCTGAAGGTCAAGGCGGAAGCGTTCTTCCACCTCACCGCCAACTTCAACTACCTGCTCATGTGCCTGCTGTCGGTGCTGATGTTCCCGGCGATGTGGGTGCGCTACAACATGGGCTGGACGGAGATGCTGCTGATCGACATCCCGCTGTTCCTCGCCGCGACGATGTCGTTCTTCAACTTCTACATGGTGTCGCAGCGCGAGCTGTATCCCGACTGGCGCACCCGCCTCAAGTATCTGCCGTTCCTGATGTCGATCGGCATCGGCCTCTCGGTGAACAACACGCGGGCGGTGCTCGAGGCGCTGTTCCGCAAGCAGAGCGAGTTCGCGCGCACCCCGAAGTACGGCATCGAGCGCGAGAGCGACGAGTGGGCGGGCAAGAAGTACCACCAGACCGTCGGCGTGCAGTCGATCATCGAGGTGGGGCTCGGCCTCTATTTCACCGGCACGGTGTTCTACGCGCTGATCAATCAGATCTACGGCACGCTGCCGTTCCTGATGCTCTTCCAGATCGGGTTCCTCTACACCGGCCTGCTGTCGATCCTGCAGCAGTTCACCGGCGACCCCGACATGCAGCCGGAAATCGCAAAATAGTTTCGACTGAGACGAGCCGACGGCCGCGGCACGAAGATCCCAAAGTTCACAAAGATCGCAAAGAAGACAAGGTTGTTTTGTGGTCTTTGTGATCTTTGTGCCCTTCGTGTCCGCTGCCGTCGGCCGTCTCAGCGGAGACCGCTGCTGATATGATCCGGGTATGGCCGTAGACGAGAAGCCAAAAGCCGGGCTCGAAGACGTCGTCGCCGCGACCTCCGCGATTTGTTATCTGGACGGGGAGCGCGGCGTTCTTGCGTACTACGGCTACGACATCCACGATCTCGCCAAGGGAGCGACCTTCGAGGAAGTCTGCTACCTGCTGTGGCACGGGCGGTTGCCGAACCGGGCCGAGCTGGGCGACCTGCAGTCGCAGCTCGCCGCGGCCCGTCCCGTGTCCGAGCCGATCCTGCGCCTGATGAAGCAGCTGCCGGCGTCAGACGGCATGGACATGCTGAGGACGCTGACCTCGGCGCTGGGCCAGTACGACCCGGAAGTCAACGACAGCTCGCCGCAGGCGCAGTACCGCAAGGCGGTGCGCCTCACGGCTCAGATGGGCAGCATCGTCGCGACCCATGGGCGGCTGCAGGCGGGCGGCGGACCGATTCAGCCGGATCCCGCGCTCGGCCACGCGGCGAACTTCCTCTACATGCTGAAGGGAGAACGCCCGAATGCGCTCGCGACGCGCGCGTTCGACATCGCCCTGATCCTGCACGCCGATCACGAGCTCAACGCGTCGACGTTCGCCGCCCGGGTCGCGGCGGCGACGCTCACCGACATCTATTCCGCCATCGTCGGCGCCGTCGGCGCGCTCAAGGGACCGCTGCACGGCGGCGCCAACGCCGACGTCATGCGGCTGCTCATCGAGATCGGTCCGGAAGCCGCGCCGGAGCGGATCGACGAGGCGATCCGCGCCAAGCTCGCGCGCAAGGTGAAGATTCCCGGCTTCGGCCACCGCGTCTATCGCACCGAGGATCCGCGGGCGACGCACCTGCGGCGGATGTCCAAGGATCTCGGCGAGCGCGCCGGCAACACGCGGTGGTACGACATGTCGAAGCGGATCGAAGCGCTCGTCACCGGCGAGAAGAAGCTGTATCCGAACGTCGACTTCTACTCGGCGTCGACCTACTACACGCTGGGCATTCCGATCGACCTGTTCACGCCGATCTTCGCGGTCAGCCGGGTCTCCGGCTGGACGGCCCACTGCCTCGAGCAGTACAAGAACAATCGGCTGATCCGCCCGCGCACCGATTACATCGGCCCGGCGTACCCGCAGACGTTCCTGGCGCTGGATCAACGGTGATGTCCGGGCTTTCAGCCCGGCGATCCAGAATTGCCTGTTCAAACCCCGGTGGCGGACAATGGGCGCAGGCGCGTAACCTGCGCCCATGATGACTCTCCCTTCCACCGCCGAGATGTACCGCGCGCTCGTCGAGCGCGACCAGTCGTTCGAGGGGCTGTTCTATGCCTGCATCCGGACGACCGGAATTTTCTGCCGGCCGACGTGCCACGCGCGGAAGCCGAAGCCCGAGAACGTCGAGTACGCCCCCTCCATCCAGGAGGCGCTGCACCGCGGCTACCGGCCGTGCCAGCTGTGCGAGCCGATGGCCGCCGGCGCCGCCGCGCCGAACTGGCTGACGCCGCTCCTCGACGAGCTGCGCCGGCGCCCGGATCTGAAGCTCCGCGATCACGATCTGCGGGCGCGCGGACTGGATCCCGTGCAGGTGCGGCGGACGTTCAAGCGGTCGTTCGGCATGACGTTCCAGGCGTATCAGCGCGCCTGCCGCCTCGGGACGGCGATGAAGTCGCTGCACGCCGGCGCGCCGACGATCGATGCCGGCATGGACGCCGGGTTCGAATCCGACAGCGGCTTCCGCGAGGCGTTCGCCCGCGTGTTCGGCGACACGCCCGGGCGCGCGCGGGCGAGCGCGCTGCTCACCGCCGCCTGGATCGAAACGCCGCTCGGGCCGATGCTGGCCATCGCGTGCGACGGCGGGCTCGAGCTCCTCGAGTTCGTCGATCGCCGCGCGCTGGAGACGGAGCTGCGCGCCCTGCGCGCCAAGCTGCGCGCGCCGATCGTGCCGGGCGACCATCCGATCCTGCAGCGCACGGCGGATCAGTTGCGCGAGTACTTCGCCGGCACGCGGCGCGAGTTCGACATCCCGCTGAAGCAGCACGGCTCGCCGTTCCAGCTCGCTGCCTGGAACGCGCTGTGCGAGATCCCCTACGGCGAGACGCGCTCGTACAGCGACATGGCCCGTCGAGTCGGATCGCCCGGGGCCGTCCGCGCCATCGGCCGCGTCAACGGCCAGAACCAGCTCGCGATCATCGTCCCCTGCCATCGCGTCATCCGCGCCGACGGGACGCTGTGCGGCTACGGCGGCGGCAAGTGGCGCAAGCAGTGGCTGCTGGAGCACGAACGCCGCGCCGCGCGCGCCTAGCACTAACTCATGCGGGTGCTATACTTTAGCGATCACCTGCATGAACCAGAGCCGCATCCGCAACTTCTCCGTCATCGCCCACATCGACCACGGCAAATCGACGCTCGCTGATCGATTTCTCGAGATGACGGGCGCGCTCCAGAAGCGGGAAATGGAAGCGCAGGTGCTCGACTCGATGGATCTCGAGCGCGAGCGCGGCATCACCATCAAGGCGCACGCGGTGCGCCTGACCTACAAGGCGGACGACGGCGAGACCTACATCCTCAATCTGATCGACACGCCGGGGCACGTCGACTTTTCCTACGAGGTGACGCGGTCGCTGGCCGCCTCCGAGGGAGCGCTGCTGATCGTCGACGCCTCGCAGGGGGTCGAAGCGCAGACGCTCGCCAACGCGTATCTCGCCGTCGACAACAACCTGGAGATCGTCCCGGTCATCAACAAGATCGATCTGCCCGGCGCGCAGCCCGACGAAGCCAGGCGGCAGATCGAAGACATCGTCGGCCTCGACGCCAGCCACGCGATTCTGGCGAGCGCGAAGGAGGGCACCGGCGTTCACGAGATCCTCGAAGCGATCGTCCACCGCCTGCCGCCGCCGAAGGGGGATCCGGACGCACCGCTGAAGGCGCTGATCTTCGATTCGTGGTACGACCCCTATCGCGGCGTCATCATCCTCACGCGGGTGATTGACGGCGTGATGCGCGCCGGCATGAAGATCAAGTTCATGGCGAAGGGGCAGGAGTATCAGGTCGAGCAGGTCGGCGTGTTCTGCCCCAAGTCGACGCCGGTCGAGGAGCTCGGCGCCGGCGAGGTCGGGTTCATCTTCGCCGCAATCAAGACGGTGAGCGACGCGCAGATCGGCGACACCGTCACCGAGGCGGCCAATCCGGCGGCGGAGCCGTTCCCGGGCTTCAAGGAAATGAAGTCGATGGTCTTCGCCGGCCTCTACCCGGTCGAAGGCAGCGAGTACCCGGAGTTGCGCGACGCGCTCGAGAAGCTGCGGCTCAACGACGCCTCCTTTCACTTCGAGCCGGAGACCTCGGCGGCGCTGGGCTTCGGCTTCCGCTGCGGCTTTCTCGGCCTGCTCCACATGGAGATCGTTCAGGAGCGGCTCGAGCGCGAGTTCGACGTCGACCTGATCACGACGGCGCCGGGCGTGTTGTACCGGGTGACGACGACCGACGGCCAGGTTCAGGAGATCGACACGCCGGCGAAGCTGCCCGACGCCGGCCGGATCGAGAAGATCGAAGAGCCGGTGATCACCGCCACGATCCTCACGCCGTCGGCCCACGTCGGCGGGATCCTGGAGCTGTGCCAGGAGAAGCGCGGCGTTCAGAAGGGGCTGGAGTACCTGGCCAGCGACCGCGTGATGATCACCTACGAGCTGCCGTTCAACGAGGTGGTCCTCGACTTCTACGATCGGCTGAAGACGATTTCGCGCGGCTACGCCTCGCTCGATTATCATGTCACCGGCTACTGGGAGTCGCCGCTCGTCAAGCTCGACATCCTGGTCAACGAAGAACCGGTGGACGCGCTCTCGGTGATTGTTCACCGTGACAACGCCTATCCGCGCGGACGGGCGCTGGCTTCGAAGATGCGCGAGCTGATTCCGCGGCAGATGTTCGAGGTGGCAATCCAGGCGGCGGTCGGGAGCCGCATCATCGCGCGCGAGTCGGTGAAGGCGCTGCGCAAGAACGTGCTCGCCAAGTGCTACGGCGGCGACATCTCGCGCAAGCGCAAGCTGCTCGAGAAGCAGAAGGAAGGCAAGAAGCGGATGAAGCGCGTCGGCCGCGTCGAGATCCCGCAGGAAGCGTTCCTGGCCGTACTCAAGGTGGGCCAGGAATGAGCTCGACCTTCAAGAAGTCGGTCGTCCGCGAGTACTTCGAATCGATCGTCATCGCGGTGATCCTCGCCCTGTTCGTCCGCACCTGGGTGGTGCAGGCGTTCAAGATCCCGACCGGGTCGATGGAGAACAACCTGCTGATCGGCGACCACCTGCTGGTGAACAAGTTCGTCTTCGGGCCGACGCCGCTGGCGATCGGTCGCAAGGTCCTGCCGGTGCGCCCGATCCGCCGCGGCGACATCGTCGTCTTCAAGTATCCCGACGAGCCCGATCGCGATTTCATCAAGCGGGTGATCGGCCTGCCGGGAGAAACCATCGAGCTGAAGAACAAGAAAGTGCACGTCGACGGCCGGCCGCTCGACGAGCCCTACGTCCACTTCCTGACCCCGCCGTCGAACGAATACCAGGAAGTCACGTCCTACGATCTGCGCGAGCGGTTCGGGCCGGTCACGGTGCCGCCCGACCAGTACTTCGTGATGGGGGACAATCGCGACAACTCGCAGGACAGCCGCTACTGGGGCTTCCTGCCGCGGCATTACATCAAGGGCAGGGCGCTGCTGATCTACTGGTCGTACGAGTCAGGACGCGAGGACTACCTGGACGAAGGGCTGGGCGCGACGGTGAAACGCCTGGCCTCGGTGGTCACGCATTTCTTCACCAGGACCCGCTGGGAGCGTCTCTTCAACCAGATCCGGTGACCGATGATCAAGAAGCTGCTCAGCCTGGTCATCTTCCTCGCGCTGGTCAACGCGGGAGCGCGGCTGGCGGTGGCGTTCTTCCACGATCAGCAGTTCAACGACGCGGTGCGGGAGATCGCGCTGTTCGGCGCCAAAGACCCTGACGAGGCGCTGAAGCAGAAAGTGATGGACGCGGCGAGGCGCAACGCGATCCCGCTCGAGCCGGAGTTCATCGAGATCAGCCGCCGCAGCGTCGTCGTGCCCAACGACAAGGTGGTGATCAAGGTCGCCTACGCCGAGATGATTCAGCTCGCGCCCGGCTACGCGCGGCGCTTCGACTTCGAATACACCACACCTTGATTGGCCGAGCGGCTCCGCCTCTCGGACATCCCTCCACGCTCTCTCGCTTCCGCTCGCATCAGCTCGCTTGCCTGGCCGCCCGGGTTTCGTGTGCGATCGCGCGCTCGAGTTCTTCGATCTCGGCCTGAACGCGCTTCACGTACTCGGCATCCTTGACGCTGCCGAGATTGATCTCCACGTTCAGCTTCGCGCCGCGGAGTCCGGCGCCGAGCAGCTCGAAGCCGACCGCGGCGTCGCTCGACGCCGAGGGATTGCCCATCGCGGCGACGACGACCCCCTGCTCGGCGGCGGCGGCGCAGGCACGCATCACGTCCAGCGGCGCGGCGATGGCGCCGCGCATGGCGCTCTGAATGGCCGCCGACCGGGCCGCCTTTTCCTCGGCGGTTCCCTTCGGCAGGCGATAGGCGGCCATCACGTCCGCGTAGGCCGCGCTGTCCCGATCCACCAGGATCGTGAGTTCATCGGCCAGCGCCGCCGAGCGCGTCCCGGCCGCGGCGAGGCGCGCCGCATCTTCAGCCGTCGTCGCCCTGGATTTCGGCAGCCCCGCCATCATGGCGAAGAGCGACGCGCCCATGGCGCCGGCAAGCGCGGCGGCCGAGCCGCCGCCAGGAGTGGGCTCCGGAGCGCGCAGCGCGTCGAGAAAGCCGGTGATCGTCGTGTCGGTGAGTTTCACGCGCTGTTGCCCCCGCTGTCCGCCGGCCGCTGTCCGCCGGCCGCTTGCCGCTCGATCTTGCCACGTTTCACCACGCCGGCAACCGAGGCGGCGCCGACGCGGATCAATTCGATCGCGTCGCCATCGATCAGGACCGCATCCATGAGCTTGCCGGGTTCGAGGCTGCCGACCGTCGACGCGCGATCGAGCGAGTGGGCGGCATTGATCGTCGCGGCGCAGAGCGCTTCCTCGAAGGTCAGTCCCATGCCGAAGCAGGCGAGCGTCATGGCGAACGGCATCGACGGGGAGAAGCCGCCGCCGGGATTGACGTCGGTGGCAAGCGCGACCGGCACGCCGGCGTCGATCAGCGCGCGCGCCGGGGGGAACCGGCCGAGCTTCAGATAGAACGCGGCGTTGGGCAGCAGCGTGGCGACGACGTCGGCGCGCCGCATCGCGGCAATTCCCTCCGCCGGCACGAAGATCAGATGATCGGCGGATCGGGCGCCGACGTCCGCGGCGACCTGCGATCCGCCGCTCGGCCCGAGTTCGTCGGCGTGAATACGCGGCTCGAGGCCGCGCCCCTTTCCGGCCTCGAGGATCCGCCGCGACTCATCCGGCGTGAAGACGCCCTGCTCGCAGAAGACGTCGCACCATTCCGCGAGCCCCTCCTCCGCCACCGCCGGGATCATCCGATCGATCACCAGCCGCACGTAGTCGTCGCGCCGCGATCGATAGTCCACCGGAATGTCGTGCGCTCCCATGAACGTGGGGACGACGTCGATCGGCTGGCGGGCAGCGAGCCGCCGGATCGCGCGCAGCATCTTCAGCTCGCTCTCGAGATCCAGGCCGTAGCCGCTCTTGATCTCGGCGGTCGTCGTCCCGCACGCCAGCATTTCGCCGAGCCGCGCGCGCGTGCTCTCCACGAGCTCGTCCTCGCTCGCCTCACGCGTCGCGCGCACGGTCGAGACGATGCCGCCGCCCTGCGCGGCGATCTCCGCGTAGGTGGCTCCGGCGAGGCGCCGTCTCAGTTCGTCGCGCCGATCGCCGGCATACATCGCGTGGGTGTGCGCGTCGACGAAGCCGGGGACGACGGAGAGTCCGCGGGCGTCGATGACGGTCGCGTCGGGTGCGGCGACGAGCGACGCCGGCAGCTCGGACTCGGGTCCGGCGAACAGAATCCGCTCGCCATCGGCGATCACGGCGCCGTCCTGGATGATCGGGAGGTCGCGCTGCGCGGCTCCGCGGCGGGGTGCCGGGCCGGCGCAGGGGATCAGCTGGCGGATGTGGCGGATGTGGAGCATGACGGTTCGAGGTTCGGGGTGTGGGGCCACGGCCGGACAGGGAGCGGTTCGCTCACGCCGGCAGCAGACGCGCGATTGCGGTGTCAGTATCCATCCCCTCCACCCGCACCCGCTTGTCGCGCGAGGTCAGACCGCTCACGATGGCAATCGACCGGCGGGGGACAGCGAGGGCGTCGGAGAGAAAGGCGACGAGGGCGTCGTTGGCCGCGCCATCCACCGGCGGCGCGTTCAGGCGGATCAGGATCGCGTCACCCCGGCGGCCGTCCACGCGCGTGCGCGGGGACCGAGGGATGACGCGAATCGCGAGCACTGCCGGGACCATGCGAGCACAGCGGCAAGCGGAGAGCAGACGGCGGATCGCGGAAGGCGGCCAGCGGCCAGCGGTCAGCTCGACGCCTTCCGCTCCTCGAATTGAGGGGGCGCCGGCGCTTCGACCTGCCGCGGGCGGTGGAGCAGGACCTTGTCGTCGGTGCGCGACTGATCCTGATCGCGCATGAACTCGAGCGCGCGGTAGAGCGCCTGAATCGTCGCTTCCACCGACCCCTCGGCATCGCGGCGGCGCAGCCGCAGCTCGTTGCAGTCGTGATCGAGCTCCTCGAGGCGGACCTGCGCCTTCTGGATCAGCAGGTCGGCGCGTCCCTGGGCTTCGCGGATGATCATCTTCGCTTCCGCCTGCGCCGTCTCCTTGAGCTCGCCGGACAGCCGCTGCGCGGTCAGCAGCGTGTCGCGCAGGTTCTGCTCGCGCTGCCGGTGCTCGGCCAGCAGCGCCTCCATCCGCATCAGATCGCCGCGCAGCCGATCGATCTCGCGCATCGCCTGCTCGTAGTCGTCGGCCGCTTCGGTGAGGAACGCGACCACGTCGGTCTTGTCGTAGCCGCGCAGCGCCGGCTTGAAGCGGTGCTGCCGCATGTCGAGCGGCGTGATTCGCATCATCCGCTCGGGCGGCTGCGGCGCGACCGGATCGCTGGCGGCGGGCGTCGGCTTGTGCTCGAACATCAGGTCCTCACAGTGCGTTTGCCGAAAATCGCGGTGCCGACGCGTACCAGCGTGGCCCCTTCCTGAATCGCCACCTCGAAATCGTGGCTCATCCCCATCGAGAGATCGCGCAGCCGGTCGGGATCGATGCCGTCCGCCACCAGTCGATCGCGCAGATCGCGCAGCCGCCGGAAGTACGGGCGCGCCTGCTCCGGGTCGTCGAACCAGGGCGGCAGGAGCATCAACCCGCGCAGCCGGGCGGCGCGGCAGCCGGCCGCGGCGCGCACGATCGCCGGCACATCCGCCTCGGGCGCGCCGAACTTCGTCGCTTCTCCGGCGAGATCCACCTGAACGAACAGATCGGGCGAGGCACCCGCCTCCGCCGCCGCCGCGTCCACCCGGCGGACGAGATCGATCGAGTCGATGGCGTGGATCGCCGCGAACGCGGCCGCGGCCTTCTTCGCCTTGTTCGACTGCAGATGGCCGATGAGATGCCACCTGATCTCCAGATCGGCCGTTTCGCCGATCTTCTGCAGCCCCTCCTGGACCTTGTTCTCGCCGAAGTCCCGCTGCCCTGCGGCGCAGGCGGCGCGCACGTGGTCGGCGCTGAAGGTCTTCGAGACCGCCAGGAGCGCCACGGACCCGGGGCTGCGGCCCGCCGCCGCGGCCGCCCCGGCGATCCGCTGACGGATCGAGGTGAGGTTGGCGGCGATGTCCTGGCTGTCCACGCGGCGGCTGACCGGCCCGCGGCGCGAATCGACGATCCGCGCCGCGCCGCCGGAAAACGGGCTACTTGATCGTCGCGACGATCGACTTCGCGGTCTCGGCGTACTGGCCGGTCGGGGCCAGCTTCAGATACGCCTCGAACTTCGGCTTCGCACTCGCGGTGTCGCCGGAGTTGAGCAGCGCCATGCCGAGCCAGTACTGCGCGTCGGGCATGTTCGGATCCAGCTTCACCGCCTGCTCGAACTGGGCCTTCGCCTCGGGGATCTTGCCGGCGTTCCAGAGGATGACCCCCTGGTTGAAGACGGACGAGGCGCTGCCGCCGGCCGCGCCGGCGCCGGCGGCGCCGCCCAGCTCCATCGCCTTCTTGCTCGCTTCGGCGGCCTGATCGAACTTCTTCTGGGCGTTGTACAGATTCGCCAGGCCGTTGTACGCCTCGGCGAAGTCGGGCTTCAGCTCAATCGCCTTCTTGAACGCCGCCTCGGCCTCGTCGTACTTCCTGACGCGCGTCTGCACCGTGCCGATGTTGGCGTAGCACTCCACGCAGTTGGGCATCGAGGCGATCACCTCGTTGAACTTCGCGATCGCTTCGTCTCCCTTGCCCTCGTTGCTGAGCGCGACCCCTTCGTTGAAGGTCTTGGTCGCGGCTTCCGCCTTGGCCTTGGCCTTCGCCACCTCTTCCTTGGACATCCCGCCGCCGCCGCCGCGGCCGGCGCCGAGCGTGAAATCGTGCGTCGCCATTTCCAGGCGGATGTCGACGTCGACCGTGTCCGACAGGCTGTCTTTCGATGCGGTGATCCGGTACTTGCCCGGCGCGAGCCCGACCTGGATGTACTCACCCTTCTTGTTGGTCTTGGTCTCGAGCGTGCGGTTGGTCTGCTGGTTCAGCAGCGTGATCTTCGCTCCCTCGACCGGCTGGCCTTTGGTGTCGACCACCTTGCCCTTGACCTGGCCGGTCTGCGCGGAGGCCGGCGTCGCCACGATCGCAACCGCAACAGCCATGGCCGCAATCATGAGGGTCCGGCGAATGGTGGCGCCCGTCATCGGTATCCTCCTCTGCGAATGCTAGGGGCTCATTTTACACCGAGCGGCGAGCGACGTTGGTGATGAGATACTCCGCGACGGCGCCGCGGCTGGCGGCGCGCGAGTTGATGGCGCGCCTCGCCGACACCGTCGTCGCCTTCAACCCTGCCGTTCTGGCGTGGCGGTCGCGCGCGTAGAGCGCCTTGATCTGCGGGGCGGCGGAATTGCTGAGCAGGACCGACGCGCCCCGGGAGGCCAGCGCGATCACCAGCCGTTGCAGCCGCTCCTGCTGGACCGGTCCGAATCCCCCCGCCGTGTAGGCGGTGAAGCGCGAGGTGACGCTCACCGGCGCGTACGGCGGGTCGAGATAGATGAAATCGTCCTGGCCCGCGTCCGCCAGCGCGTGCTCGAACGACGCCATGCCGATCGTCACCCCGGACCGGTTCAGAGCGGCGCTCCAGGCGAACAGGTTGGCGTCGTCGCAGATCAACGGCCGCAGGTACCGCCCCGCCGGCACGTTGAAGTCGCCGCGCGCGTTCACCCGGAACAGCCCGTTGAAGCCGGTCCGGTTGAGATAGATGAGCATCGCCGCCAGCGCCGGCGTGTACGACGCCGCGGGGTCGGCCGTCGCGTGCACGGCCCGCCGCGTCGGATTGAACGCGTTGTCGCGGACGTCGTAGAAATGCGTGTCGCCGCGGCGGCGGTGCCGCCCTTCCAGCGCGCGCAGCGCCGCGATCACCGCGGCCGGACGGTCGCGCACCATCAGATAGCAGCCGATGATGTCGGCGTTGATGTCCGACAGCGCCACCCGCCGTCCGTCCAGCAGCCCGGTGTTGTAGAGATCGAGGAAGACCGCGCCGCTGCCGAGAAACGGCTCGACGTAGCGCGCGAACACCCGCGGATAGAACGGACGAAGCTCGGGCAGCAGCTGGCGCTTCCCCCCGGCCCATTTCAGGAGCGGGCGGACCGCCGCGCGCGATTCAGACATCGTTTCTCGACTCCACTCGAACGACCCCCGGGCGCTAAGCCGAGGGGTCGAAGAACTTATCGATACTTTCGATGTCCTGCGTTACAGGCGCGGGCGGCAGCGAGGCGAGAAATCTGCGTCCGTAGGCCATGGTCTTCAGCCGCGGGTCGAGAATCGCCAGCACGCCGCGGTCCCGGCGATGCCGGATCAGACGGCCGAGCCCCTGCTGCAGGGCGAGGATGGCCAGCGGTATCTGATACTCGCCAAAGGCGTTGCCGCCGCCGTTGGTGATCGCCTCGATGCGCGCCGAGGTGATCGGATCGCCGGGCGAGGCGAAGGGCAGCTTGTCGATGATCACGCAGCTCAGGGACTCGCCGACGACGTCGACCCCCTGCCAGAAGCTCGAGGTCGCGAACAGGACCGCGTTGGGCGTCTGCTTGAACTCGCGCAGCAGCGCCGACCGCGGCGCGCTGCCCTGGACCAGCATGGGATAGGGCACGCGGGTCGACGCGAACTCGTGCACCTGCCGCAGGTTGTTGTAGCTGGTGAACAGGACGAAGGCGCGGCCGTCCGTACGCTTCAGGATCTCGACCACCTCGCGCCCCGCCGCCGCCACGAACTCGGACGAGCGCGGATCGGGCATCTTCTTCGGCAGGTACAGGATCGCCTGGCGCCGGTAGTCGAACTCCGAGGCGAGCCGCGTTTCGTGCGCGTTCCGGATGCCCAGCCGTCCGCGCACGTACTCGAACCGCCCGTCCACTGTCAGGGTGGCGGAGGTCAGCACCGTCGCCTGCATTCGATCGAGCAGCATCTCGCGGACGATGTCCGACACGTCGATCGGCGACGCGCGCAGGAACACGCCGCGGCCGCGGATGTCGAGGTAGTAGACGTGCCCCGGGTCGTCCGCGCGCGTGAGGAAGCGCACGTCCTCGCGCAGGTCCGCCGCCCGGCGTCCGAGTGCGATGACGTCTTCGCTGATGTCCTTGGTGAGCGTGATCGTCGCTTCAATCGCCTCGAGCGAACGGGTCAGGCTCGTCGCTTCCGGGACCAGACGCTCGAGCTGCGCCGCGGTCACGCGGATCCGGCTCTCGGTTCCCGCTTTGACGTCGAAGCGCACCATCTGCAGCGTGCCGAAGAACAGCCGCGCCGCGTCCCGCACGTTCTCGACGTCGTCGCGCAGCGCATCCGCGGCGTCGGGATCGGGGATCTGCCGGGTCGACAACGCCCGGTCGACGTCGCGCGCGTAGTCGTCGAAGCGGTAGTTGCTGATCATCCGCCCGAAGTATTGCGTCGCGACGTCCTCCAGCTGATGCGCCTCGTCGACGATCGCGTAGCGGCACGAGGGGATGACTTCGCCGAACGCGCTCTGCCGCACCGACGCATCCGCGCACAGCAGATGGTGGTTGACGATGACGACGTCGGACTCGGCGGCGCGCTGCCGCATCCTGGTGACGAAGCACTCGTTGAACTGGGGGCAGTCGGCGCCGATGCAGTTCTCGGCGGTCGCGGCGATGTCCGGCCAGAACGGCAGATCCTCCGGCAGGTCGTCCATCTCGGCGCGGTCGCCGGTCTCGGTCTCGCGCGACCACTCGTCGATGCACTCGATTGCGATGGCCTCCTCGCGCGAGCGGATCGCCGGGCTCTGCTTGAGCGCATCGAAGCGATGCAGGCAGAGATAGTTCCCGCGCCCCTTCATGTAGGCCGCGGTGAACGGGACGCCGAGCGTGTGCTTGAGCACCGGCAGATCCTTGAAGAAGATCTGCTCCTGCAGGTTCTTCGTGCCGGTGGAGACCAGCACGCGCTGGCGGCTCAGGATCGCCGGAACGAGATAGGCGAGCGTCTTGCCCGTGCCGGTCCCGGCCTCGGCGAGGAGAATCCCGCCGTCGGCGAAGACGTCGGCCACCGCGGCCGCCATCTCGAGCTGCGCCGGGCGGGCTTCGAAGCCGTCGAGCGCGGTGGAGAGCGGTCCGCCGGGGGCGAAGACGGCGTTGACGGCGGCGGCTAGCCCTGGACTTCGGGGTACAGCGGGAACTTCCGGCACAGGGCCTCGACTTCCTTCTCGATGCGCTGCAGTGCCGCGTCATCGTCGGGCGCCGCGAGCGCGGCGGCGATGAACTCGGCGATGCGGTCCATCTCCGGCTCGCGCATGCCGCGGCTGGTGACCGCGGGCGTGCCGACGCGGATGCCGCTGGCGACCATCGGGGGATTCTGGTCGAACGGGATCGCGTTCTTGTTGACGGTGATGCCGGCCTTGCCGAGCGCCGCTTCCGCGGCCTTGCCGGTGATCCCCTTCGAGAACACGTCCACCAGCATGAGGTGAGTGTCGGTGCCGCCGCTGACCAGACGGAAGCCGGCGGACGACAGACCCGACGCCAGGCGCTTGGCGTTGGCGACGATCTGCCGCTGGTATTCGGCGAAGGCGGGCTCGAGCGCTTCCTTGAAGCACACCGCCTTGGCGGCGATGACGTGCATCAGCGGTCCGCCCTGGATGCCGGGAAAGGCGGTGCGATCGAGATCCTTCTGGTACCGCGCGCGGCACAGTACCATGCCGCCGCGCGGGCCGCGCAGCGTCTTGTGGGTCGTCGTCGTGACGAAATCGGAATGCGGTACCGGGCTCGGGTGCACGCCGGCGGCGACCAGCCCGGCGATGTGCGCCATGTCGGTGACGACCGGCGCGCCGATCGCGTTGCCCACCGCGCCGATCCGCGCGAAGTCGATCACCCGCGGGTAGGCGCTCGCGCCCACCATGATCATCTTCGGCTTGTGCTCGTGCGCGAGCGTCTCCAGCTCGTCGTAGTCGATGCGCTCGTCATCCTTGCGGACGCCGTAGGGGACGATCTTGTACAGCTTGCCGGAGAAGTTGAGCGGGTGGCCGTGGGTCAGGTGCCCGCCATGGGCGAGGTTCATCCCGAGGACGGTGTCGCCCGGCTGGAGCAGCGTGAAGTAGACGGCCATGTTGGCCTGCGCTCCCGAATGCGGCTGCACGTTGGCGTGGTCGGCGCCGAACAACTGTTTCGCGCGCGCGATCGCGAGCGACTCGGCGACGTCGACGAACTCGCATCCGCCGTAGTAGCGCTTTCCCGGGTATCCCTCGGCGTACTTGTTGGTCAGCACCGACCCGGCCGCCTGGAGCACGGCCTGGGAGACGAAGTTCTCGGACGCGATCAGCTCGAGCCCGGAGTTCTGCCGGTGCTGCTCGCGGCGGATGGCGTCGGCGATCTCGGGATCGGTGTCGGCCAGCGTCCGCCAGCGGGAAGGAGTCTCGGTGGTGGCCATGCAATCCTTTTAACTAGAGGGTGCCTTCGAGCGCGGCGATGAGATCGACGCGGCGCTGGTGCCGGCCGCCGTCGAACGGCGTCTCGAGCCAGAGCGCGACGATCTCGTCGGCAAGCCCGAACGCGACGATGCGCCCGCCGATCGCGAGCACGTTGGCGTCGTTGTGGGCGCGCGACATCCGCGCGGTATAGAGATCGTTGCACAGCGCGGCGCGGGCGCCGCGGATCTTGTTGGCGGCCATCTGCTCCCCCTGGCCGCTGCCGCCGACGACGATGCCGCGATCGGCCTGGCCGCTGGTGACGAGCCGCGCGACGTCGGCGCAGATCGGCGGGTAGTCGACCGCCGCCTCCGAATGCGTGCCGCGATCGTGGACGACGTGGCCGAGGCGGGCGAGCGTGGCGACCAGGTGCTGCTTCAGCGGATACCCCGCGTGGTCGGCGCCGATCGCGATGCGCATAAGATGGGATTATACGATGCCGCGCGTCACCATCGGCCGCCGTGGAGAGGAGCGCGCCCGCCACGGGCATCCCTGGATCTATCGCAGCGACGTCGAGGAGGTGGACGCCGCCGGCGGCGATCTCGTGCAGGTGGTCGGGGCGCGCGGCCGCGCCGTCGGCCACGCGCTGTACAGCGAGCGGTCGGAGATCACGCTGCGGATGATCGCGCACGGGGCCGCCGCGCCGCCGCCGTCCTTCGTCCGCGATCGCCTCGCCGCGGCGATCGCGTTCCGCGGCGCGCTGGCGCTCGACGCGACCGCGTACCGTCTGGTGCACGGCGAAGCGGACCGGCTGCCGTCGCTGATCGTCGATCGCTACGGCGATTACCTGGTGGTGCAGGCGCTGTCGCAGGGGATCGATCGGCGCGTGCCGGAGATCGTCGCGGCGCTGGTTGAACTCGTCCGGCCGGCCGGCATCCTGGCGCGCAACGATCCGCGCGTGCGTCTGCTGGAGGGTCTCGAGCAGCGGGTCGAGATCCTGCACGGCAGCGTGCCGGAGCGGATCGACGTCCGCGAGGGCGCGGTGACCTACCAGGTCGATCCCTGGCGCGGGCAGAAGACGGGGCTGTTCCTCGACCAGCGCGAGAACCGCGAGGCGGCGCTGCGTTACGCGCGCGGACGGCTGCTGGACGCGTTCAGCTACAACGGCGGGTTCGCGCTGTCGCTGGCGCCGCGGTGCGAGTCGGTGCTGGCGGTCGACATTTCGGAAGACGCCGTCGCCAGGATCCGCGAGAACGCGGCGCGCAACGGGCTGACCAACGTCGAGGCGCGGGCGATGAACGTGTTCGACGAGCTGCGCGAGCTGGAGCGGATCGGGGCGCGCTTCGACACCATCGTCCTCGACCCGCCGGCGTTCGCCAAGAACAAGAGTGCGATCCGCAAGGCGCTGACCGGCTACAAGGAGATCAACCTGCGCGCGCTGAAGCTGCTGAAGCCGGGCGGGTTCCTCGTGACCTGCAGCTGCTCGTACAACGTGAGCGAAGCCATGTTCGTCGAGGTGGTGGCGTCGGCGGCGGCGGACGCGGGAGTCGAGGTGTCGCTGGTGGAGAAGCGGGCCCAGGGGCGCGATCATCCGATCCTGATCAACGTGCCGGAGACCTACTATTTGAAGTGCCTGATCCTGCGGAAGCTGGCGTGAAAAGGGGACAGTCCCCGTTTTCAGCCCTCCCCGCGGCTTTTCGCGCCGAAGCATTCGGAAAACCCCCAGGACGGTTGGCCCCGGACGCGATCGGTCAATGGAGGAACGATCCCCGGCCAGTTCGCTAAAAACGGCCGAAAAAATGGCCTGAATCGGGGGGCGTGGGCGGCAAAAAGGGGACTGTCCCCTTTTTCAGTCCTGCGTCAGCGCCCGCGCGGGGTCGATGCGGACGGCGCGCAGCGCGGGGACGAGCGCGGCGATACCGGCGGTCAGCGCCAGCACCACCATCACGACCAGGTACGTGCGCGGATCCAACGGCGTGACCTCGTACAACCCGAGCGGGACCGACTGCGCCGCCAGCGCCGCCGCGATCATGCCGACCGCGATGCCAGCCCCCGCAATCCCCAGCCCCTGCCGGACGACCAGCATCAAGACGCGATCCGGCGTCGCGCCCAGCGCCATGCGAACGCCAATCTCCCGCGTGCGGCGCGTGACGATGTAGGCGATCGCGCCGTACAACCCGACCACGGCCAGCGCCAGCGCCAGCAGCCCGCACACGGAGACCAGCGACGCCGTCAGTCGTTCCGTCGCCAGCGCCCCTTCCACGTACGCGCGCAGGGTCCGCGGCGCAAAGACGACGACCTCGCCGCTCAGCCGCCTCAGCTCGCGCCGGACCGTCTCGGCGAGCTGCTCCGGCGGCACTCGCGTTCGCGCCACGAGCGTCAACCGCTGAACCGGGGCCTGTTCGACCGGATAGTAGACGAGCGGCGGGACGGGTTCGGCCACCGTCAGGTGCTTCGTGTCCCCCACGACGCCGACGATCTCCAGGACGGTGCGGCTGCTGTCGGTCATGCGCTTGCCGACCGCGTTCCCGCCGAAGAAGCGTCTGGCCAGCGTCTCGTTGACGACGATGACCTTGGGTCCGGCGGCGTCCGCGGCGGTGAAGCTGCGTCCGCTCCGCACCGGAATGCGCAGTGTCTCGAAATACCCGGCGGACGCGTAATTCACGTTGAGCTCGCGATCCTCGCCCGGCGCGTGGGTATAGCCCTCCGCCGTGAAGCCGCGCCGCGACGTCTGCGCCAGCGCGAGCGTCCGCACCCAGCCGGTCGCCTCTACCCCGGGCAGGGCCGCCGCGCGCTCGCGCGCCGCCTCGAGGTACGCGTCCGCCGCCGGCTTCTTCCACGTCGCCGGCAGCTCCACCGACGCGAGCAGCGCCTCCCGCGCGCCGAACCCGAGGTCCGCGTTGATGGTGTGCGCGACGCTCTGCACCAGCAGGCTCGCGCCGACCAGCAGCACGCACGCGATTCCGACCTGCACGCTGACCAGCGCGTTGCGCATCGGGCCGGCGCGATCGGTGATGTCCCCGTGCCCCCGCAGCGCCGCCGAGAGCGGCGTCTCGAGCGAGCGCGTCGCCGGCAGCGCGCCGACGATCAGCGACGCCACGCTGGCCAGCAGAATCGCGTAGAGCAGCACGTGCCAGCTGAGCGTCGTCTCGAGCAGTCCGGCCTGTTCCGCCGGAAAGAACGAGGGAAGGATCTCGGTCGTCCACGCGGCCACGAGCAGCCCGACCCCGGCGGCGGCGAACGCCAGCACGGCGGTCTCGGTCAGCAGCTGGCGGACGATGCGTCCCGACCCCGCGCCGAGCGCCCGCCGGATGGCGAGTTCGCGCGTGCGCGTGGTCGAGCGCGACAGAAGCAGACTGGCGACGTTCGCGCAGGCGAGCAGCAGGACCAGCCCGACTCCACCCATCAGCACCGCGGCGAGCGACAGCGCCTGGCCGCGGAAGGCAGGGCCGATGCGCGTCGCCGGCGTCACGGTCATGGGACGCGGCTCGCGCGGCCGGTCGAGGGTGCCGAGATTGGTTCCCGGATACTCGCGCGCCAGCTGCGCCGACACCGCCGCGAGCTGCTGCTGCGCTTCGACGAGGGTGGCGCCGCTCCGCAGCCGCGCGACGACGGCGAGCGCGCGATCGCCGCGCGCATCCGGCGTGTTGTCCGGCGGCGCCAGCGGAACCCACATGTCGATGGCGCGTGCGAGACCGAGCCCGCGGAACGCGGCCGGAGCGACACCCACGACGGTGAACGTGGCGTCGTTCAGCCGAATCGTCGAGCCGAGTGCGGCCGGGCTGCCGGCGAGCGCCCGCTTCCAGAACGTGTGGCTCACCACGACCGGGCGAGCGCCGGCGGTCGCATCCTCCTCGTCGAGCGCACGACCGAGCGCCGGCGTGAGGCCCAGGACGGCGAAATAGCCGCCGCTCACCTGCGACACGCGCGCCCGCTCGACCGCGTCGCCGATCCGGACCGGCGCCACGTTCGAGTTGTCTTCCGCGGCCACGCCGTCGAACGCCGGCACGGCGGCGGCGATCGTCAGGTAGTCGGGGTACGACGTGTTCCCGTAGGGACCGCTGCTGAAGTCGCTGGTGAAGACCGTGACCAGCCGTCCCGGCGCGCGGACGCCCGGCGCGGGGCGGAAGAGCAGCGCGTCGACGAAACTGAACACCGCGGTGTTGGTGCCGGTGCCGAGCGCCAGCGTCAGCACCGCCATCGTCGACCATCCCGGCGTCCGCAGAATCGCCCGTACCGCGTACCGGATGTCCGCAACCAGCGTCGGCATCGCCAGGCCTGCAGGCGAGAGTTGTGCCAGGTTCTGCGCAGGAGTAACGTGTAATGACGCCGGTTTCGCGGCGCGGTCGCGCGCGCCTGGCCGGCGGTGTTCGGATCCGGAAAACATTCGCCCCGAAACGGTCATAATCACACCCATGAGCACCCGCCCCAGTCACTCGCCGCTGCCGGCGTCCGCATTCGAATCGGCGTTTCCGCGCTCCACGAAGGTCTACGTGGACGGCCCCGGCGGCGTCCGCGTGCCGATGCGCGAGATCGCGCTGACCAACGGCGAGACGCTGCGGGTCTACGACGCGAGCGGACCGCACGGTCACGACGTCCGCGCCGGGCTCCCGAAGCTGCGTGACGCGTGGGTCGCGCCGCGGCGGGGCTCGCAGGCGGTGACGCAGCTCCACTACGCGCGCAAGGGGGAGATCACCCCCGAGATGGAGTTCATCGCCGTCCGCGAAGGCTTCGACGCCGAGTTCGTGCGATCCGAGGTCGCGCGCGGCCGGGCGATCATCCCCGCCAACATCAACCACCTCGAGCTGGAGCCGATGATCATCGGCCGCCACTTCGCGGTGAAGATCAACGCCAACATCGGCAACTCGGCGGTCGCCTCCTCCATCGAGGAGGAAGTGGAGAAGCTCCGGTGGGCGACGCTCTGGGGCGCCGACACGGTGATGGATCTCTCGACCGGGAACGACATCCATCAGACCCGCGAGTGGATCCTGCGCAACGCGCCGGTGCCGATCGGCACCGTGCCGATCTACCAGGCGCTCGAGAAGGTCGGCGGCCGGCCGGAGGAGCTGACCTGGGAGATCTACCGCGACACGCTGATCGAACAGGCGGAGCAGGGGGTGGACTACTTCACCGTCCATGCCGGCGTGCTGCTGCGCTACATCCCGATGACCGCGCGCCGCGTCACCGGCATCGTGTCGCGCGGCGGGTCGATCATGGCGAAGTGGTGCCTGGCGCATCATCAGGAGAACTTCACCTACACCCACTTCCGCGAGATCTGCGACATCATGCGCGCCTACGACGTGTCGTTCTCGCTCGGCGACGGGCTGCGCCCGGGGTCGATCGCCGACGCCAACGACGAAGCGCAGTTCGCCGAGCTGAAGACGCAGGGGGAGCTGACGAAGATCGCCTGGGAGCACGACGTCCAGGTGATGAACGAGGGCCCCGGCCACGTCCCGATGCACCTCATTCGCGAGAACATGGACAAGCAGCTCGAGTGGTGCCAGGAAGCGCCGTTCTACACCCTCGGGCCGCTGACCACCGACATCGCCCCCGGCTACGACCACATCACCTCGGCGATCGGCGCCGCGATGATTGGCTGGTACGGCACGGCCATGCTCTGTTACGTCACGCCCAAGGAGCACCTCGGCCTGCCCAACCGCGACGACGTCAAGGCCGGCGTCATCGCCTACAAGATCGCGGCGCACGCCGCCGATCTCGCCAAAGGACATCCGCGGGCGCAGGCCTGGGACGACGCGCTGTCGAAGGCGCGGTTCGAATTCCGCTGGCAGGACCAGTTCAATCTCGCCCTCGACCCGGTGACGGCGCGCGCCTTCCATGACGAGACGCTGCCGGCGGAAGGAGCCAAGGTCGCGCACTTCTGCTCGATGTGCGGGCCGAAGTTCTGCAGCATGGAGCTGACGCAGCAGATCCGGGCCGGCGCCGCCGACGACGCGGCGCGCCGCGGCATGGAAGAGAAATCGATCGAGTTTCGCAAGCGCGGCGAAGTCTACGTGCCCAAGGAATGATCAAGGCGTGCGCCGCGGTCCTCGTGGCCGTGCTGCTGACCGCGGAGCGCGGCGACGCGCAGTCGCTCGCAGACGCGCAGCGGTTGTTCTACAACGCCCAGTACAAGGAAGCCGCGGCCCTCGCGCTGAAGCTGCGTGAGCACGGCCCCCACGATCTCGCCAACGACGAAGTCCGCACCACCGCCCTGCTCTTCGTGCTGCGCGGACTCCTCAAGGGGCAGGATGCGTACAACGAAGGCAACAAGTCCGCCGCGCTGAAGGCGTGCGCGCCGTGCGCCGACGTGATCGCCGCCTTCACCGCCGATCAGCAGCACGGGCAGGCGCTCGCCCGCGAGATGCTGAAGCAGGCGCCGAACGACGAGACCGCGCTCTTCTATCTGGGCAAGCTCGATCTCAACTTCGTGTGGCTGCACCTCGGCCTCCTCGGCAAGAAGACCGGCCTCGACGAGTACAAGGAGGCACGCCGCTCGCTCGACGCGCTGCTCAAGCTGAACCCGACGCACGTGCGCGGCAAGGTGGCCCGCGCCTGGATCGAATACATCGTCGCCACGCGGATGCCGTGGGGGACGCGGTGGATCCTGGGCGGCGGCAACAAGAAGAAGGGTCTGGCGATGATCCGCGAAGCCACCGCCACGCCGACCGACCCGTTCAGCCACGCGGAAGCGGAGTTCGCGCTCTGGGACATGCTGCTGCGCGAGAAGGATCTGACCGCGGCCACCGAGGTCGCGCGGCGGATCGGCGCAGCCTTCCCCTTGAATTCGGAAGTGTCGGCGTTTCTCGCCGGCCGTCCGGCGAAGTGATCAAGACTGCGCCGGGGTCGTGAAGAGATCGGCGGGATTTGATCGGCCTGACGTCGCCGGCGCTCTCGCGCGCGGCGATGCCGCCGACGCGCGTGGGCGTGCCGCCGCGCCGCTTCTTACTGGACGGTCGGGTTCGGGACGATCTGGATGACCGTCTTGAAGCGTGCCGGCTGCTGGCCGCGTTTCGGGTTCAGATAGCCGGCCGATCCGCCCCAGGTGTAGTCCTTGACGGTGACGCTGGGCGGGAAGGCCATCGTCTCTTCGCGGAACCGGCCGATGTCGAACTGGTGCACGCCCGGCGCTTCGTAAACGAGCTCGCCTCGCTGTTTCAGCACGGTGCGGTAGTAGTTGACGATCTCGACGAAGCCCGCGTTGGTGCCGAACAGGTAATAGCGCTGGTTGCGGCCGGCATCGTAGGAGACCAGGAACTCCGCCCCCGGATAAATCGGCACGCCCAGCGTGGCTTCAGTGGGCGTCGTCTTGGGATCGACGGCTTGAGCCGGCGCCTGCACGGCGGGGCTGCCGGCGGGCGGCAGGGTCGGAGCCGGCTGCGGCGGCCCGACTTTCGGAAACGGTTGCGGCGTCTGCGCGAGAAATGCGCACGCGGCCAGGAGCAGCAACATGAAGGACATTATAGATGTAACCAGATCGCCTGATCGCATCCCGTCGACGATGTAGACGGCGCCGGTGTCCCGAGTCGACAGGTTCGCCGTGCGCGCCGCACGCGGTTCCGGAGCAGAGGTACGATGCCCGGAGCAGCCATGAAAGCTCTGCTCCAGCTCTGCCAGGACGCGTTGCCGTTCACGCTCGACACCATCGACACGCTGGTCCGTCTGGAGTCTCCGAGCACCGACAAGGCGGCCGTCGATCGCTGCGGGCAGGCGCTCGCCGGGATGCTGCGCACGCTTGGAGGGGACGTCGAACTTCTGGCGCGGGCGGACCGCGGTGACCACGTCCGCGCGCGTGTGGCGGGGAGCGGCGCGCCCGTGCTCCTCCTCGGCCATTTCGACACCGTCTGGCCGATCGGCACCATCGAACAGATGCCGCTGCGCCGCGACGGCGATCGGCTGCACGGCCCCGGGGTGTTCGACATGAAAGCGGGAATCGCGCTGGGGATCACCGCGATCCGCGCGCTGCGCGAAAGCGGCGGTCCGGCTCCGGCGGTGACGATGCTGTGGACGACGGATGAGGAGATCGGCAGCGACAGCTCGCGCGCCGAGATCGAAGCCGAAGCGATGCGATCCCGGGCCGTCCTGGTGCTCGAACCCTCGCTGCCCGGCGGCGCGCTGAAGACCGCGCGCAAGGGGTGCGGCGAGTTCCGGCTGACTGTCCACGGCATCGCCGCGCACGCCGGCCTCGATCCGGGAAAGGGGGCGAGCGCGATCCACGAGCTGGCGACGCAGATCGCCGAAATCGAGCGGCTGCAGGATCTGCCCCGCGGCGTCAGCGTGAACGTCGGCCTCGTGGCCGGCGGGACGCGTCCCAACGTCGTCGCCGAGCGGGCCGAGGCGACGATCGACGTCCGCGCTCCGACGCGCGCCGCGGCGGAGGCGGCCGAGGTTGCGCTGCGGCGGCTGCAACCGCGGCGCCCGGGCACGCGTCTTACGATCGAAGGCGGTTTCGAACGGCCTCCGATGGAGCGCGGTCCCGCCGTACTCGAGCTTTTCTCGCGCGCGTCCCGCGTGGCCTCCTCACTGGGGCGCGAGCTGGGCGAGGGAAGCGCCGGCGGCGGATCCGACGGCAACTTCACGGCGGCGCTGGGCGTGCCGACGCTGGACGGCCTTGGGGCGGTTGGCGACGGCGCCCATGCGGCGCACGAACACGTGGAGATTTCCGCTCTCCCGTGGCGCGCCGCGCTCCTCGCGGGCCTGCTCGCCGACTTCGCCCGGCCCTCGTGAATACACGGTAATATCGAATATGCCCAACGGCTTGAAAACGGCGATCCTGCTCGGTCTGTTGAGCGGAATCGTCCTCGCGATCGGACAATACTTCGGCGGCGCGAACGGCCTGGTGATCGGACTGGTTTTCGCCGTCGTGATGAACTTCGGCTCGTATTGGTTCTCGGACAAGATCGTGCTGCGGATGTACCGCGCCCAGGAAGTCGGGCCGGGCCATCCCCTCCATACGACGGTCGAGCGGCTGTCGCGTCAGGCCCAGCTGCCGATGCCGAAGGTGTACATCATTCCGGATCCGTCGCCGAACGCGTTCGCGACGGGGCGGAATCCCTCGCATGCCGCAGTGGCGGCCACCGAGGGGATCCTGCAGGTGCTCAGCCAGCACGAGCTCGAAGGGGTGATTGCGCACGAACTGGCGCACGTCAAGAACCGCGACATCCTCATCAGCTCGGTGGCGGCGACGCTCGCCGCGGTGATCATGTTCGCGGCGCAGAGCGCGCAGTTCATGGCGATGTTCGGCGGCTATGGCGGCCGCGGCGAGGGGCGCGACCGCGGCAACAACCCGATCGCGCTGCTGGCGATGATCATCCTGGCGCCGCTGGCGGCGACGCTGATCCAGCTCGCCATCTCGCGGTCGCGCGAGTTCTCGGCAGACGCGACCGGCGCGCAGATCGCCGGCACGCCCTACGGTCTGGCCGACGCGCTGCGGAAGATCGAAGCCGTCGCCCGGCGCGTGCCGCTCCAGGCCAATCCCGCGACGGCGCACATGTTCATCGTGAAGCCGTTCTCCGGCGCGGGGCTGGCCGGTTTGTTCAGCAGCCACCCGCCGACGGAGGCCCGCATCGCCGCGCTCCTCGGCGGCATCCGCTGACGCCAGATCGGAAGCGCCCGTCCACTGTGGGGGAGCGGAAGGCGGGACACCGTCTTCCGCTCGTGTGGCCCGCAGTGCCATCCCGAATTCCCTTCCTGTTTCGTTGCAGTCATTTAAAGAAGCTCAGCATGCGCCGGAAATGCGGCGCGCGAATTGCTGCTCCCTCGGCAAGCGCATGGGGCGCACTCGTGGAGGGGCTTCGTGGAAGATTTCGACATTCCGCAGAACAAGCTGGCCGACTCGGCCGAGCGCGTCGTCGACCGAGCGCTCGACGAAGCCCGCCGCCGTGAGCATGCGCTGCTGACCAACGAGCACGTCTGCCTCGCCTTCGCCCAGGCGGAGTGGGACATGTTCGGCCAGGTCATGCGTGATCTCGAACTGAATCCGCACGAGATCCTTCAGGCGCTCGAAGAGCACCTCCGCCTGCTGCCCAGCGTGCCCGGCCGCGAGCTGCGCGTCGCGCCGTCGACCAAGCTGCTGTTCAAGCTCGCGCTGCTGCACGCCAGCCGCTGCGGCCGGCACACCATCGAGGCGACCGATCTGTTCTCGGCCATCTTCGAGGAGACCCAGGGGATCCCGGTGTCGATCATCCGCCGCCACGGCATCGAACCGGAGGCGCTGGTCAGCCGCCTGGCGACGCGGATGCGCGATCACGAGCTGCGCGAGGAGCGCCTCAAGAAGCGCTTCGAGCTGCCGCCGTTCCTGAAGCACTTCGCCACCAACCTGAACCAGCTCGCGCGGCAGGACAAGATTCCGCCGGTGTTCGGCCGCGACGCCGAAATGGATCGGGTCCTCGAGATTCTCTGCCACCGCGAGCGCGCCAACTCGGTGCTGCTGCTCGGCGAGCCCGGCGTCGGCAAGACGGCGATCGCCGAGGCGCTCGCCCGCCGCATCGAGTTCGCGCCCGACACCGTGCCGGTCCGCATCCGCGACTGCCAGATCGTCAACCTGCAGATGAACACCATGGTCGCCGGGACGATGCTGCGCGGCATGTTCGAGGACCGGATCCAGAACGTGATCCGCGAGATCAAGGAGCGGCCGAACCTGATCCTGTTCATCGACGAAGTCCACACGATGATCGGCGCCGGCTCGGCGCTCGGCGCGCCGTCCGACGCCGCCAACGTCTTCAAGTCGGTGCTGGCGCGGGGCGAGGTCCGGATCATCGGCGCCACGACCTCGAGCGAGTACAAGCAGTTCATCCAGGAGGACGAGGCGCTGGCGCGCCGCTTCCGCGCCGTCTACGTGTCCGAGCCGACCATCGAGCAGACGCGCACGATTCTCTACAACCTGCGGCCGCGCCTCGAACGCAACTACTCGGTGCGGATCAAGGACGAGGCGATCGAGACGGCGCTGGAGATGTCCCCCCGCTACATGCGGCACCTGCAGCTTCCCGACAAGGTGATCGGCTGGCTCGATACCGCGGCGGTGAAAGCGGAGATCGATCGCCGCTGGGAAGTGGAGGGGCAGGACGTCGTCCAGGTGATCTCGCAGGTGGCGCAGATCCCCGAAGACATGGTGTTCCGCGACGTCACCAGCCGCTTCAGGGACCTCGAAGCGCGGCTCGGCGAGCGGGTCGTCGGCCAGCGCAACGCCATCGACGCCGTCGCCCGCCGCCTGGTGCTGAACAAGGGGCCGTTGAAGGACGGCTTCGACCGGCCCGACGGCGTGCTGCTGTTCCTCGGCCCGACCGGCGTCGGCAAGACCGAGCTGGCCAAGTCGGTGGCGCAGTTCCTGTTCGGCGACGCCAAGAAGATGATCCGCGTCGACATGTCCGAGTACCAGGACGGCGCCGTCGCGGTCGACAAGTTGATCGGCATGCCGCGCGGCATCGTCGGATCGGAGCGCGGCGGCGTGCTGACCAACCAGCTCAAGGACTCGCCCTACAGCGTCGTGCTGCTCGACGAAGTCGAGAAGGCGAGCCCGAGCATGCTGAACCTGTTCCTCCAGGCGTTCGACGAAGGGTGGATCACGGACGGGCGCGGCAAGCGGGTGTATCTCAGCGACGCGATCGTGATCATGACCTCGAACATCGGCTGCGAGCACTTCCGCAAGCTGACCAACCCGTTCGGCTTCTACTCGAAGCAGGTCGGCGTCGAGCAGGTTCAGGGAGAGATCAACCGCGAGCTGGAGCGGCGCTTCTCGCCGGAGTTCCGCAACCGCATCGACGAAGTCGTGATGTTCTCGCCGCTGTCGAAGGACGAAGTGCGGCAGATCACGCTGATGCAGATCGATCAGATCGAGGAGACCCTGGGGCGGACCGGCCGTTCGCTGACGGTGACGCCGGAGGCCCTCGAGAAGCTGGTGACCGACGGCTACAGCCTGGCCTACGGCGCGCGGTTCCTCAAGCGCGTCATCGAGGCCAAGGTGAAGCTGCCGATCAGCCAGCGCTGGGCCGAGGGGACCGCGTTCATCGCGTCCGTCGAGGACGGCGAGGTCACGGTCCAGGTCTCGGAAGCGCGCGGCGGATTTCCGGCGCTGGCGGCGACGGCCTAGAAATCGAGCCCGGCTTGTCTTGCCGCGGGGGGCGGCGCGGGGAGGTCCTCGGTTCGGGCCCTCCGCGTCCGCCGGTTCACATCGTACTTTTCCTGAAACATCTCGATCAGTGCGCGCACCGTTCCGGCGTACTCGGGCGACGCGTACGCCCCTGAGTACAGCTTCTCGTACCTGTGCACCATGTCGGGGAACGAGTGGCGGAGGAATCCCATGAAGTGATCCTTCGTCCCCCCTTTCAGGTACAGCACGTTCGCGCCGACGAATGCCGCGTCGTGATCCGCGCAGGCCTTGATCGTCGCGGCGAGCTTGTCGCTCCGGGTGGTGAATCCGGGCACGACGGGCGCCATCAGCACGCCGGCGTTGATACCGGCCTCGCGGAGCTTGCGGACCGCTCGAAGCCGCTGCAGCGGATGCGCGGTGCCGGGCTCGAGCGCGCGCCACGCATCCTCGTCCACCGTCGGCACGCTGAGGCACACGGTGCACTTCGCGACGCGCGACAGCTCCGCGAGCAGGTCCGCGTCCCGCACGATCATCGGTCCCTTGGTCACGATACCGACCGGCGTTCGCGCCGCGATGAGCGCTTCGATGGTGCGGCGCGTCAGCTTGTAGTGCCCTTCGATTGGCTGGTACGGATCCGTGGCGGTGCCGAGCGCCACGAGCTCTCGTGTCCACGTCGGCTTGTCCAGCTCCCGCCGAAGGACCTCGGGAAAATTC